>CAZICR010000116.1:7727-8763 GCA_964537795.1 uncultured Cellvibrionaceae bacterium
AAAGGTCATTGGACATAGTTTGAGTAACCTGTGGTAGCGCAAGCGCCACTATATTGTGAGCCTATTAGGTGGTCAATGATAGCGATAGTCTTGTGATAGCATATCGCCCTCATTAGTTTCCTATTCTAGCCGCATCTGGAGTTTTTTGATGAGCGACGCGCCTCTCCCTGAAAAAATCGATTTTGATCAACTGGCCAATGCCTTGGCACCCCTTGGAGTATTGAATAGTCCCTCCGAACTTCATGGATTGCTCTGCGGCAAACTTGCGGGTGGTGCAGAACTGAACGAAGTCCAATGGTTATTGGATGCCGTGGAGTTTCTGGATTTTACACAAGCTCCCGAACCTCATATTCGCGATTTACTCAGCCTGGTTTACAAAGTGACCCAAGAGCAATTTCGTGGTGACTTGGTATTAACTTTATTATTGCCCGGTGACGATGAATTAATTTCAGATCGCGTCGCAGCACTCAGCCAATGGTGCCATGGTTTTTTAACCGGATTTGGCAGCGCCGGTGCCAAAAATCGGTCACTCGATGAAGAAGCGCAAGATATGCTGCGCGATCTCGCCGCCATAGTACAAATTCAAGTGGACGATGAAGAAGATGAAGAGGCTAACGAAGCCGATTACATGGAAGTAACGGAATATGTACGAGTGATCGCTTCGTCTTTGCATAACGAATTTTCAGCAGTGCCCGATAAAATTATCGTTCCACCTGCATCCAAACAAATTCATTAATAATTTTTACCGGAAAAATTATGCGTATTACTAAAACAGAATTTGCTCGTCGTCGCAAGCAATTAATGGACATGATGGAACCCAATTCCATCGCCATTTTACCTGCTGCACCTGAACGTGTTCGCAGTCGTGACACTGAATATCATTATCGACAAGACAGCGATTTTTTATATTTATCCGGATTCGAAGAACCACAAGCGGTGATTGCATTAATTCCCGGCCGCGAACACGGCGCTTTTGTGATGTTTGTACGCGAACGCAATCGTGAACGCGAAATTTGGGATGGCTATCGCGCGGGTC
>CAZICR010000117.1:0-8700 GCA_964537795.1 uncultured Cellvibrionaceae bacterium
TGTTTGTGTAAAAATGAGGTCTCGACAGAGTCAGGTGTTCACCTTAAGGCTCTGATTGTGTATAAATGTGCGGCTGTCGCATTTGTTGCCTTGAAAAGGTATTTTCAGGGTGCACAAGATAAATTTAATGACGATGTAGAGGATAACAGTGTCCACACCCGATGATCGTACAAAGGTTATGTCTAGTTCATCTGCCAAAACCAAGGTTGGTGACTCTTCATCTGCTCCTATGGAGAAGGATTCAGCTCTGCAATCTGACAAAGATAAAGGGCAAGAAACCCAATTTACCCAATATTCTGTTTCGCATAATCAATCTGCCGGTTTTGCCAAGGCTAAGGCTTTGGCTGAGCAATCAAAAAAAGGTGATGGTGTTGGACGTCTTCTAAAAAAGCGTTTCTTGCTTGATTCTGTGCTTGGGCATGGTGGTATGGGTACGGTATACAAAGCCAGGGATCTCAGGAAGGTTGAGGCGGAAGATCCTAACCCCTACATAGCAACCAAAGTATTGAATCAGGATTTTCGTGATCATCCAGATGCGTTTATTACCCTGCAGCAGGAAACGGCAAAATCACAAACTTTGGCTCATCCCAACATAGTGACTGTCCATGATTTTGATCGGGACGGCGACACTCTCTATATGACGATGGAATTGTTGGAAGGTGAGCCGCTGGATCAGCTCATTCGCAAGCATCGGGATATAGGTATACCCAAAGAAAAAGTTTGGTCGATAACAAAAGATATTTGCGCCGCGCTTTCTTATGCACATCAACGTCATTTGATTCACGCAGATTTTAAACCTGGAAATATTTTTGTTACGGCAGATGGGCATGCCAAAGTATTGGATTTTGGTATCGCACGCGCGGCCTCCAAAGAAGCTCAAAAGCATAAATTTGATGCCGGGCAGTTAGGTGCATTGACACCGGCTTATGCGACGATTGAAATGATCAACGATGAGCCCATCAGTTTTTCAGACGATGTTTACGCTCTGTCATGTGTTGTTTATGAAATGCTGGCAGGTCGACACCCTTTTAATAATCGCTCTGCTTTGGACGCCTTGGCAAAAGACGCAAAACCGAAGCGGCCTGCGAGTCTCAACAATCAAGAGTGGAAAGTTTTACAGCAAGGTTTGGCCCTAAAGAAAAAGGATAGATTTGCGACAGTTAATGAGTTTGCCAACGCATTATTTCCCAAGCCTGTTTCTGTTGGTGTGAAAGCTGCGGTTGTCTTGACTCTGGTGTCATTAGTGGGTGCTGGTTGGTTCGCCAATAATCAATATCAAACTCAAAAAGAATTGAATGCCAAAGTTCAGGACAAGTTAACAGAAGCAAAAAATTGTTTTGATGAACAGAATTACGAATGTGCTGTTGCAGCCAGTCTGGTTGCAGTCAATCTGAATCCTGAGGATCTGGAGGCGCGTGAATTGCTTGCCAAATCAAAGGAAGCTGAAACCCTCAATCAAAAAAGCAGGCAAATTGCACGATTGGTTAATGAAGCTGATAATTGTGCTGCGGTAAAAGATGCCGCTTGTGTGCAGGTTAAAGCCAGGGAAATCTTAAAGCTGGATGAGAAACACACCCAAGGTTTGAAGTTGGCTGCAATGGCAAATCAGCTGCAAAATGAGGATACATTACAACTTCTGTTGGCTGATGGTGAAAAGTGTTTGGCGGCGCATGATCTTGATTGTGTCAGGACATTTTTGGATAAAGCCTTGACAATAAATCCTGATCATCCTTCAGTCATTCAATTGCAAAATAATTTGCTTTCTATTGAGCAGGAAAATGCAACCGCATTGGCGCAAAAACAAGCAATTAACCAGAAAACTTTACAAGATGCCAATAATTGCTTTAATCAGCAGAAGTACGATTGCGCTCTTTCGAAAGCGGAGGCAGTGTTGGCAAGTGATGCCACCAATACTGAAGCGATTGCATTGAAACAGCGAACACAGATATCCCTGCAACAGCAGCAAGAAACATCTATAAAGGTAAAAAAATTGTTGGTGGAGGCGGATGGGTGTATGGACAAAAAAAATTACGCCTGTGCAATTGCCAAGGCAGAGTCGGCGTTGGATTTATCCCCTAATAATAAAGATGCGCTTGCAAAAAAAAGAAAAGCGCAGGAAACACAACAAAAATTGAAAGAATCAGGCTTTAACATTCATTAACAACAGGAAGGTAATTTTTATGAAAAAAGTGTTCATTTTTTGTTTATTTGCTTGCTTTATCGCATCCTCAACCCAGGCATACGATCTAAAAGACTTAAACCGCACATTTGATAAATCTCACAAGTGCAAAGATGGCGATCAAAAATGTAAAAATCGTGAGCACTTAAAAGGTGCTGCGAGAGTCGCTGCGGTCGCAGTGGCAGTAAAATTGATTGCCGATATGGTTATCGAACATAGATCAAAAAAAATCAAAGACGAACAAACCGTTGCTGACGAGTACAAAAAGGACTACAAACAATTGCCTAACGAAGCCTTCGCCTCGACGTATGTCACCAGCACTTTGCCGGGTAAGGTGGTTGAGCCAGGCAAAAAAATTATGATTAAGTCGGATATCGTAGTGGTGCCTGGTGCAAAAGAACAATCTACCTTGATTGAAGAAAAATTGGCCATTTTTGATAACGAAGACAACACCAAAGAACTCAAATCATTAACAAAAGTCGTTAATGATAAAAACAAAAAAGCGGGAAGTTATGAAAATGAGTTTTCTTTCACTTTACCTGAAGGGATACCCCAAGGTGTGTACCCAATCAAAACAGAGTTGCTGTTAAATGGAAAAGTAGTAAAAACTTCTGATACGGGTATCCAACTAGTGTTGGAAGTTAATCATCAAGGCCAAATGCAAATTGCAATGCTTGATTAATTTGTCTGTTTCTGAAAAAACGCCGGCAATTGCTGGCGTTTTTTGTTTGTCTGAAAAAAATAACAAGGTTTAGGCTGAAAATATCCATAGATATCAGCTGTTTTTAGAAAATTCATAATAACTACACCTAATGCTCACACAAATATCCGCATCTACATAAAGCCCACCAATTCGTTTGCCACAATGACCCTGAGATTAATTCCTTAGGAGCTTGTGATGAAACGACCTTTATTATTTAAAACCTTGGCAATTGGTTTGTTGATGCTGTTATTGCTGATACCGATTGCGATGATTAGCAGTTCAATTGATGAGCGTAAGTATTACAGCCAGAGTGTGGTGGAGGATATAGCGCGCAGTTCCAGTTATAGTCAGACTATAACCGGGCCAGTGTTGGTAGTACCTTATTCAAAAATTGTCAGGACTGTGAGTTACAACGATAAGAAAGAAAAGGTGATTGAAGAATCCTTGGTTTATGGCAAGTTAAAGTTTTTACCGGAGTTGTTTGACCTCAACGGCGAGTTGAAAACAGAACTACGCAAACGAGGTATTTATTCGGCGCGTTTGTACCATTCTGATAATACAATCTCCGGTACATTTTCTATTCCAAAAGATTTTGGTGTGACAGAAAGTTTGCAGGATTATAGTTTTGATCAGCCCTATTTGGCTATGGGTATTAATGACATTCGTGGGATAGATAATTCATTAGTCATGAAAGTCAATGATAAAAACTTTGCGATGGAACCAGGAAGTAAGCTGAATATTTTAGCCAGTGGTATTCATACCAATTTGACAGGTATAGATTTCAGTGATTCTACTGCTTTGACTTTTTCCCTCAATTTAAAATTAACCGGCACCGAGTCATTTTCAATTGTGCCTATTGGCAAAGAGACACGAGTCAACATTAGTTCGGATTGGCCTCATCCAAAATTTGTAGGTAATTTCTTGCCCGCTGATTCCACTATTAGCGAGACCGGATTCAATGCGAATTGGCAAACCTCATTCTTTGCGACCAATATGCAAGAATATTTTATTAAGTGTGCCAATAAGAATGAATGCTCGGATTTTAATGACAAACAATTCGGCGTAAATTTTATTGATCCGGTTGACCAATATGTCAAAAGTGATCGCGCAATTAAATACGCGATTCTATTTATAGGGTTAACTTTCGCCTGTTTCTTTTTGTTTGAAATTATGAAACGTTTACAAGTCCATGCCGTACAATACACTTTGGTTGGTCTTGCGCTCGCTTTTTTTTATCTGTTGTTGTTATCACTTTCCGAGCATATCGGTTTTAATAATGCCTATATTATTTCCGCCACATCCTGCGTGTCATTAATCGGCATTTATGTCTGCTTTGTGTTGCGCAGTATTTTGCGCGGAATAGGTTTTACTTTGGGATTAAGTTTGTTGTATGGATTGCTGTTTGGATTATTGAGTGCGGAAGATTATGCATTGTTGATGGGATCGGTATTGTTGTTCAGTATTTTGGCGGTGGTGATGTTGCTGACGCGAAATGTGGACTGGTATGCGATTGGGGTGAAGTCGAATAGTGGCGAATGACCCCCTCCCAACCAGGGGGGGAGTTTTACTCCCTTCTTAATACAGAGTGATTGTCTGTTCCCTCCCCTGGGAAGGGGAGGGCTAGGGTGGGGTCAATTCCTGGTAAAAATTTCAATCGAGACCAAAAAAATGCAAGTCATCCTATCTGCCCTAATTCTTTTTTTACCCGCATTATTCGCCATGCTGATTTTACTTTGGTTAAGAAAACAAAACTGGATCATAAAATTGAGCAGTATTTTATTGGTGACATTAATTATGATTAATACCTATCACATTTATTTTCCGGATCAGGATTTGCGCACACGTTATGCCAGTGTATTGTTGAGTTGAAATTAAAATTCTCCCAAGAATCCACCGGATTGATGCGCCCAAAGTTGTGCATAAATTCCACCTTGAGCAATTAATTCGCTGTGTGTGCCCTGTTCAATAATTTGGCCTTTATCCAACACAATTAATCTATCCATAGCGGCAATAGTCGACAGGCGATGAGCAATTGCAATTACCGTTTTGCCTTGCATTAATTGACTCAAGTGAGATTGAATCGCTGCTTCAACTTCGGAATCCAATGCGGATGTGGCCTCATCCAAAATTAAAATGGGTGCGTTTTTAATTAATACGCGGGCAATCGCTACACGCTGGCGTTGGCCCCCCGATAATTTTACGCCGCGTTCGCCGACATGTGCATCGTAACCTTTTCGGCCCTGATTATCGCAAAGGCCTAAAATAAATTCGTGTGCTTCAGCTAACTTGGCAGCGGCGATCATTTCTTCTTCGGTGGCACCGGGGCGACCATATACCAAATTTTCGCGAATGGATCTGTGTAGTAAAGAGGTATCCTGAGTGACCATACCGATTTGTGCGCGCAAACTTTCTTGTTGTACTTCAGCGATATCTTTTCCATCAATACTGATTGATCCACTTTCAACATCATAAAAGCGTAATAATAAATTCACCAATGTGGATTTTCCTGCACCGGAGCGGCCGACCAAGCCAATTTTTTCACCGGCTTTGATTTGCAAATTAAAATCATAAAAAAGCCCGGATTCTTTTCCGTAATTAAATTGCATGTTTTTGAATTCAATCGCACTTTGTGTTACTTGAAGTGGCGCGGCATTGGGTTGATCCAGCACTTTGCGTGGAATAGTCAGTGTATTTAAACCATCGCGCACTGTGCCCATATTTTCAAAAAGAGCGGAGACTTCCCACATAATCCAATGCGACATGCCATTTAATCGAATCACCAAGCCCACAGCAGCGGCTATTGCACCGGTAGTGATTAATAGATCCGTCCAAAGCCAAATAGCGATGGCGGTCATTGAAAAAATTAGCAAAGCATTAATCAACCAAACACTGGAACCGAGTTGCGTAGCCAATCGCATTTGTGGGTGGACTGTTGTTAAGAAATTTTCCATACCTTGACGAGCGTAATCGGCTTCACGATTGGAGTGTGAAAATAATTTTACTGTGGAGATATTGGTGTAGGTATCAACTAAACGTCCGGTCATATCCGACCGGGCATCGGCTTGGCGTGTGGATATTTTAATTAGCTTGGGTAAAAAATAATAAAGTAATCCACAATAGCTGATTAACCAAGCTAATAATGGTAGAGACAATCGCCAATCCAGTGCAAAGGCAATCACTACTATGCCGGTGAAATAAACCAATACGTAGAGCAATACATCCAATAATTTCATAATGGTTTCGCGAACTGCTAATGCAGTTTGCATCACTTTAGTAGCTATACGACCAGCAAATTCGTCCTGATAAAACTGATAGCTTTGATCCAACAAATAACGATGCGCTTGCCAGCGAATACGCATGGGAAAATTCCCCAACAATGTTTGGTGTAAAAATAAACTGTGTAATAACACGCAAACCGGCAAGCCTACCAATAACACAATTGACATTATCCAGAGCTGTTGATGATCGTCTGCCAAAAATGCTTCAGGTGTGGTTTTGTTCAATAAATCCACTAACTGCCCCATAAATTGAAACAGGGACACTTCCATAATTGCAATTAATGTATTAAAAAAGGTCATTGCTAACAAAAACAATCCGGCACCTTTGGCATAATGTCGACAAAACGCATAGAGTGTTTTTGGCGGTGTAACAGGTTTTTCAGATGGGAAAGGATTTATCAGACTCTCAAAAAAACGGAACATAAGCGTTAAACCTGAGTTGTGACCTACAGTGCTATGACCTAAAGTACTGCGATCTAAAAAAGTAAGGATCAAAAAATCTGACCCCAGTGTAGCTGATTGAGTAAACGGTCTAGTATAAAATTTACTTATGATCGAAGTTGTCAGTAATCTGTAATCAAAAAAAAGAGAATCGCTATGAAAAATATTTTAACTTGTTTGGGTGCGGGTGCTCTCGGTGCATTCGTCATGTGTTTAGCTATGTGGTTATCCACCCGCTATGGTATTACTCATTCTTTGGGCGTTGCCATTCAGGGATCGATTGCTCCTGAATGGATGTACCCGAGAATTGTTTGGGGCGGTGCGTGGGGATTATTATTTTTATTGCCTCTGTTTTCATCCAATATTTTGGCGCGAAGTTTTGCTCTGGCTTTGATTCCAACCCTGGTGCAATTATTTATCATCTATCCCTATTATCAAGGCAGAGGTGTGGCAGGTCTCAACCTGGGAGTATTAACTCCATTTGTAGTATTTTTCTTTTTCTGGATTTGGTCATTGGTGACCAGTCTGATATTAAAGCTAGCGAACTAGTGTTATGCGATACCTGATTTTTTTATATTTGTTTTGTTTTTCTGGCGCAACAGAAGCACAATTTTTACCTGACAACAAAACACTTAATAGCCAGTCTTTGGAGCGTTGGATGAAGTCCAACGTTGAAATGGCGCCTATTATAGAATTGATTGATTCGGTTCATGTTACTGATCAAGACCTGAAACAATTTGATGAGTTATCAGCAGAAGATCAGGATAAAAAAATTCAGCAATTCCTAATGAAAAAACAACAATGGGATCTTGCCGATCAAACTGCCAGAAGATATGGTTGGAAATCACCCGGTGAATTCAGGCGCTGGAGTACAAAATTGGGTAATGCTATAGCTGCTTATTTTTCGAAAAAAGATCAACAAGGTTTAACCGCTGATCAAATCAAACAACTGCAAGAAAAAATGGATCCGGTAATTTTGGCTGTACCCGAGACTGATATTCAGTTTGTGCAGCAACATGAAAAACAATTACAGCGTTATATTCAGGGATATGGAAAGTAATTTCACCCCTTGGCAAGGGAACGACAGATTTCACTTCGTGTTAAGTAGGGAGTAGTTCCTCCCCCTTACCAAGGGGGAAGTGAATTAACGTGTGGTGCTGGTCAAGGTCAAATAAACCAAAGTTTGATTCATTAATTGATAAGCAACTTCCCCAAAAGTGATTGGGCCAGTGATACTGCCTGTTTTTTTACCTTCAAGTTCTGAATAAAGATAATTCAATATGCAGTTACAGGAGAAAGCAATTTTATCACTGTCAGCTTTGGGTAAATTTTTATTGAAGCTATCAATGTAATTTTCTACCGGCTTTGCAAAACGATAAACCACATCCGCAAACACAGGTGCATAGAGGTTAACCGAGTCATCATTTACTTGTTGGATGCTGACATTAATCATCACACCACAATAATTTGCTACCAGCGGCAAGCGGATATCAATATTATTGCTTTTAATGTACTCAGCTAAATTGATTGGTTTTCCATCGATGTTGCATTGTGCAACATGAAAACCGGTTTCTGAAAAAGTAAATGCAGGCCCATCTCCCTGACTGAATAAATTTACGGTGTTGATATTAGCCAATTGATTTTCCGGAACAGGTACGTGCATGGCAACAACCTGGTTGTCTGCCAGCATTCCATTTGCGGGTCCAAAACCAACTTTGGGAACCATTTTGCCTAGATCACCCAAATGGATTCCTGCAATCCATCCAATGATTGGTGAGAAATACATATTCGGATAGTCGGGTGCATTCTTCGCGTAAGAGAGATGAATCTCAGAAAGTGCAGGCAGTATGACCAAGGTAAATCCGTGCTCGGGTGTTTCCTGGGCGATTCGCGAAATAGAATTGATATCATAAATAGAAATACGCGGTGCCTTGCTTGGAGATACACCTTCAATAGTATGAACAAAAATTTTGTTTTTATCGGAAACGCCACCTTCAGTCGTCATGAAATAAGGGATGGTTCCGGCAATCCAGTTTCCTGAGGGTAAATCACTCAGCATGCTTTCGTCGGCGGCAATCATCAGATATTCGCCGCGTCTA
>CAZICR010000118.1:0-8696 GCA_964537795.1 uncultured Cellvibrionaceae bacterium
CGCTCGCCAATATTTTGGGTTATGCCGAATCGCAAAATGTTCAGGGCGAAGATCAGAAAAAACTGGATATTATTTCCAATCAACTGATGAAAGATTCACTCATGAGTCTTTCATCAGTTGCTGCCATTGCGTCTGAAGAAGAAGACAATATTGTTGCGGCCAATACGAATGGAAAATTTTTAGTAGCGTTTGATCCTTTGGATGGTTCATCCAATATCGATATTAACGGGCAGATAGGCACTATTTTTACGATCTATCCAAGGCTGGCCGATTTGGCTGTTGATAACGAAGCGCAGTTTTTACAGCCGGGCAAACAACAACTGGCTGCTGGTTACATACTTTATGGGCCTTCAACACAATTGGTTATGTCACTGGGAAAAACCACACAGTGTTTTACGCTGGATGAATCCAAATCCACTTTTGTATTAACCAATGAACAGATGCAAATCACAAAAGACACGCAAGAATTTTCCATCAATATGAGTAATCAACGCTTTTGGTCTGAAAAAATGCGGAATTACATTGCAAATTTAATTCTGGGTGGGAGTGGAGTTCGTGGAAAAAATTTCAATATGCGTTGGAATGGTGCCATGGTAGGTGATGTTCATCGTGTGATGATGCGCGGTGGAATTTTTCTGTACCCTTCTGATAGTCGGAATCCAAAACAACCTGCAAAGTTGCGTTTACTTTATGAGGCCAACCCGATGGCTATGCTGATCGAAAATGCGGGTGGAAAAGCCTGGAATGAATCACAGCCAATTTTGTCAATTCAACCTACAGCATTACACGAACGCGTGGCGGTGATTTTAGGTTCAGCAAATGAAGTTGATGTTTGCGTAAAAGCTTGATTACTCCTGATGCTGAATCAGTGGTAATTCGATACGCGCACAACATCCTTTGGTTGATTCGCGATTGAAAATTTGCAAGCTTCCCTGATGAAGTTCGATAATCTGTCTGCTTAATGCCAGTCCAATACCTGAACCCTGTGCTTTGGTGGTATAGAAAGGAATAAATAAATTCTGGTTGTGGCGAATGCCGCAACCAGAATCAATAATATCAAGGCGCAAAATATTATTCTGTTGAGTTTGAATACTCGAAATACTAATTTGTATAGCCGCTTGAGAATTTCCTGCTTCTGGATGCTGCATAGCTTCCACTGCATTTTTTAGTAGGTTGATCAACACTTGTTTGATTTGGGTGCTATCAAGAGCGCAGATTAAATCGATATCGCCTTCAAGAATAATGTGATGTGAAGTAAATAACGGCAGAATAGGATTGATCAATGACTGGATGGAAATATTTTCCAGTTTTGGATTTTTAATTTGGGTCAGGTTTCGATATTGTGCAATAAATTCGGCGAGTGACTGAGCTCTGTCCGATATTATTCGGGCGCCATTAGTAATATCCTCACGTGCATCCTGAGTGATTTCGTTATGGCTAATGATGTCAATCAACGAATTACTCAAAGAGGCTATAGGAGCTAGTGAGTTATTAATTTCATGGCTGATCACTCTTACCAAGCTTTCCCAGGATTTTAATTCTTCCTGCCGCAACAAATGATTCATATCTGTAATGAGAATCAATCGTTGATCGCTTCCAAATTCACGAAATTTATCTACCTGCACATAAAGTTTTTTAATCTGCTCGCCAAACTTCAGGCTGATAAGCTCTTTTGCTGGCGTATTGTCAGGTAGGGTTATATTTAATTGCTGAAGATTTTTAATAGTTGCTGATTGCTGAATATTTAACATGATATTGGCAGCATTATTCATCACAGAAATATTGCCGTTTTCATCAGCAGTAATAACGCCGATATGAATTTGTGTAATAATTTTTTCCAGTAGCGCACGTTTTTCGACGTTGGCTAATTTGTGACTGGAGAGTTCATTGGATAGCGTATTGATACTGTCTACCAGTCCGCTTAATCCGGAAGAGGTTAATTCTTGCCTTGCCTTGAGAGAAAAGTCACCTTGCAACATAGCTTCTACTATGGATGTCAAACTGCGTAAACGGTGGGTTAATTCATTGCGTGTTATATAAATTGCATAGCTAATGACGGTGAACTGTATTAAGCAAAGAATGGTGATGAAGTAAGGCGATAGTTTTTGTTCGATGCATAACCAGATTGCGAAAAGTGTTATAGGAAAACTGGCAGCCAGTATTGCGCGAGCCTGAATAAATTCAAGGGAATTTTTTTTCATCGAATCTGTAATTTTTCCAGTCGTCGATAAAATGCGCTGCGACTCAAACCTAATGAGCTTGCTGTTTTCGACATATTTCCCGATTGTTGTAAAATTCTGGATTCAATAATATTTTTTTCAATTTCATCCAGAGTGCTATTGTTGTAATCCTCATAGGGAAGGTGTTGATTGGCATTATCTTGTTGATTGTCATGCAGCATCAATTCTTTGGCATCAATTTTGCCGTCTTCACAGAGTATCAGGCTGCGTTCAATCACGTGTTGCAACTCGCGAATATTCCCAGGCCAATCATAATTGTTGAGCCTATGACGCGCTTCAGCAGTGAATTCAGCTGGCGGGCGTCTATGTCGAAGGCATGCAGCTTCTAGCAATTGATTACACAGTTCATCAATATCTTCGCGGCGTTCACGCAACGCCGGTACACGAATTTCAACTGTATTTAATCTATAGAGAAGATCCTGTCGAAAACTGCCATCAGCAACCATGGCTTGAATATTGGCATTGCTGGCTGAAATTAATCGTACATCCGTATTAATGGTCGTGGACGAACCCAGACGCTCGAATTGGCGTTCTTCCAATACTCGCAATAATTTGGCTTGCTGGCTGAGTGGAATATTGCCAATTTCATCCAAAAATAATGTGCCTTTGTTAGCAAGTTCGAAACGGCCAATGCGTGTTTCTTTGGCGTCGGTAAATGCTCCTTTTACATGGCCAAACATTTCACTTTCAAATAAAGATTCAGCGATGGCGCCCATATTAATCGCCACCATTCGCTGATCTTTTCGGTGGGATAGTTGATGAATATATTGTGCGAGCATACTTTTTCCAGTGCCGTTTTCACCGGATAAATAAATATTCAAATCACTGGTGGCGACACGATGAATAGTGTCAATCGTTGATTTCATTGCTGGCGAATTGCTGATGAGGTGACGAATGTCCTGCACGGAAATTTTTTCATTGAGTAATTTGTTTTCAGTAATCAATTCGGCCTGAAAACGTTTTTGTTCCATGATGGTTGCCTGGGTTCGAACTATATTGAGTAGTCGTTCGTTTTCCCATGGTTTCTCAATAAAATCACTTGCACCTTGCTGTAAAGATTTTACGGCAAGTTCAATCGAACCCCAGCCCGTCATCACAATCAGAGGAATGTCAGCGTTAAATTGCTGGCATTGGCTGATTAAATTAAGTCCTTCGCCACCGGATGTGGTGTCATGCGTAAAATTCATATCCAACAGTACTAAATCAATTGCTTGTTGTTTCAGTGCAACCATTGCTTCATCCGGGCTTTTTGCCAACACAGCACGATGCTGTTCGCGTTTCAGCAAAAGTTTGAGTGCCGCTAAAATTGCGTCATCATCATCAACGATTAATACGTTTGCCATTTTATGATCCGGACTCAATTAATTTATTCGTATCTTAATGCCACTGCAGGTTCAAGGCGTAATACACGCTGAAGTGGTATCAATGTCGCAAGAAATACCGCCACCACAATAATCGACGGCACCAGAATATAGGCTAGCAGATATAGTTGGTTTTCTGCACCAATAGTATTGATAAAACTCTTACTCATAAAATACGCGAGGGGAATACCCAAAACAAATCCAATCATGAGTTGTGTGCTGCTTTGTCGTGTAAAGAGCAAGACTATGCTGGTATCGGGTGAGCCGAGTGCACGACGAATACCTAATTCCTGTGTGCGCTGTTCAATGTGATTTGCCATCACGCCATAAATACCTGTTACCGCCATCACGAAGGCGCAAATAGCAAATAATGCAAATATGCGTTCAACAAATTCCAATAACATCCGATTCTCTACTGCTTGTGCGGTCAATGCAGCAAAACGATACATGGGCAGATTGGGATCTATTTTGTGCAGTACATCAGCCAAAGGTTGTCGATAATGATTGGGATCAGAACGGGTTTTCAAAACGATTGCCATAGCATCGCGAGGCATTTGGCTAAATGGAACATATATGGTTGGTGATTGTTCCGAACCAATACTGCCTTGAAGTAATTGTGGTACTACACCAATTACCGTCATCCAATTATCCGGTGTGTTTTGTGTGTTATTGGCACGGCGAATGCGTTTACCAATAGCCGATTCATCCGGCCATAATTTTTTTGCAAATACATCGGAAATGACCACCACTTTCGGTGAATTTTCCTGATCGCGATTATCAATAATACGACCTTCCAACAGGGGTATGGATAAAGTATCAAATGTATTGGGATAGACTTGAACCAAATGTGCTCGCGGAAAAACAAAATCAGGAAATTCCTGGCCCTCAGGTTGAAAATCACTGGAGGGTAAAGATTCTGTGGGTACATGAGACATAAGCGTTGCTTTTTCCACACCGGGAATGCTGCTGACATCCATTAAGACGCGATCGTAGTAGCGGGTTTGTGCTGGGCCTTCCGGATATACAGCGGGTGGAGGATTCACGCGTGCCGTTAAAAAATTTTCAATATTAATGCCGTAGCCTTCAGTCACTGCCTGATGAATTAATACAAAAATAATTCCCGCGACAATCATCAAGGTACAGGATAAGGCGATTTCAATCATCACCAGGGTTTTACTAATCCAGCCTGCTGTTTTTCCCATAGCAGTTTTTGCGGCATCTTTTAACACAGCATTAAAATTTCCTCCTGAAGCTTTCCATGCCGGTACAAAACCCGTTGCCAATGCAGTCAACAGAATAATAAAAATAGCATTCATCACATCGTCAAGTTTAAGTGACATAACTGCAAAAAATAGAATGCCGTCAGTGCTGCGATTTAAAAAGAATGCGGTAACGGCATCCAATCCCCATCCAGCTAACAAAATTGCCAACAAGCCACCCATGCCGCAGATAAATAGACTTTCCCAGAGCATTTGCATAATCAAGCGTGAACGCGGAGCGCCCAGTGCTACACGTATAGCAATTTCCTTTGAGCGAATATTGGCTCTCGCAAGCAATAAATTGCCAACATTAATACAACTGAGTACCAATACGAAAAGCCCTGCACTTAGCATCAGAAAAAAAATACTGATCATTCCTCGCAACATTTCCCGTTTATATAGATCAGTGCGAACACCGATATTTTGTTGTGGATTAACACGCAAGTCTGGACTGTTAGAGAAGATATTTTTTAATTCAATGTCCGCGTCTGTTACAGAAACCCCCGGTTTTAGTTTGGCCAAAAGGCGTACCAGCGGTGAATCTTTCAATAAATAATCATTGGCTTCTTTTCTAAGGGGTAACCAGATCTGGTTATTAAATGGAAAAACATAATATTGTGGCATCACACCGACCACTTCAACTTGCTGGCGATTGATTTGTACCGTTTTGCCGATGATGTTTTCATCGCCACCAAAATAATTTTGCCAAAGGTCATAGCCAATAACCACAACTTGCGGATTCCCGGCGATCTGGTCATTATCATTGAGTGTGCGGCCTAACACAGGTGCAACACTGGTGTATTCAAAAAAGCCCGAGCCTGCAAAAATTCCTTGATAACGAATCGATTTCACTCCGTCGGATAAAACAGCCGTTTCTGAACCAAAAGCAACGACTAATTCCAAGCTCTGGCTTTCATCTTGTATTTTTTGGTAATCGTGCAAAATACTTTGTTGAACACGGTTATCGACCGTCCGGTTAATAAACATCAACCGGTCTCCATCTTTAAAGTCCAATGGTCGAAAAGCCATAGCGTTAACGATAGACAACATAAAAATTGAAACGCCTAGACCAATCGTCATCACTGCTATGGTTAATGCTGTAAATCCTGGTGTTTTCAATAAAATTCGTAAACTATATTTGATATCCAGCATCATGCTCATATCAGACCGCCTCATATTCATTGATGGACGATTCTTGCGGAGAATGTTTGCGACTACTGGCAATATCACTGACGATTTGTCCATCCATCATTTGTACAATTCTTTGCGCACGATTCGCTGAGCGTGGATCGTGAGTGACTATGCAAATGGTGGCACCATTCGCATGCAAGTTGTCGAGCAGCAACATCACATCGGCTGCATTTTTTGAATCAAGATTACCTGTAGGTTCATCCGCTAATAATAATGACGGTTTGCCTGCTATGGCTCGTGCAATAGCAACACGTTGTTGCTGGCCGCCGGATAATTGCGATGGATAATGATTAACACGATGATGCATGCCCACTTCTTCCAGCGCAGTTTGTACCATGGCTGCCCGTTGTTGTTTAGTTAAATCATTGCGATAAGTCAGTGGCAATTCCACATTTTCTCTAACCGTCATGTCACTAATCAAATTGAATGATTGAAAAATAAAACCAATTTCTTTGTTGCGGATTTGGCTGCGTTGTTTGTTATTTAATTCGCTGACGAGAAGACTGGATAGATGATATTGACCTGCAGAAGAGTTATCCAGCAGCCCCATGACTGATAACAATGTGGATTTTCCGCAACCGGAGGGCCCGGTGATAGAAACATATTCGCCTTGGGAAATCGTTAAATTAATATTGCTCAATGCATGTGTTTCCATATCATCTGAAATAAATATTTTTTTGATGGAATCCATTTTGATAAGTTGTTTAGTCATGATGACAGTCTCCGTTTGTAAGCAATAGGTGAGTGTAAGTGTGAACCTTATTGGGTTAAATATAATCGAGAGTAGGTGTCCAATTCAGATTGATCCGAAACAATAATTTGATCATTGTTTTTCAAGCCACTGACAATTTCAATTTTGCTGGCGGATCCCCTGCCAAATTCAACTGGAACTTTGTCGGCGAAATTTCCGTCTTCAGATAATTTAAATACGCGCATTTTGCGAAAATTTTGTGAGTAAGCAGGGCGCTCTACAAATAAAGTGTTATTCAATGCTGCCACCATAATTTCACCATCAACCGTTAATTCAGGCCGTGCATCACTGGGTAATGCTTCGCTAAATTCGACGTCCACTTCCACAGTGCCTTCGATAACAGAAGGTGATATGCGTGACACCAAACCGGCAATGCGATTGTTGCGGGTATCAATACTGACTTGCTGGCCAATAGCAACCTGTTGAATCTGGAGTTCTGGAACCAGCATTCGCGCAATTAATTGATCTTGTTGTACCAGTTTTGCAATATTAGTTCCCAGCGCGAGTTGCTGCCCCGGTTCAATAGCTACCTCTTGTACAACGCTTTCCATAGTGGCGCGCACTTCAAGTTGTTCGACTTGTTGTTTGGCGCGTTGTATTTGTTTTTCCAATTTTTTTATACGAGCATGTTTTGCTGAAATTTGCGCGGTGACATTTTCTTGCATGCTTTTAGTACGGCTTTGTTCAATTTGCCATCGCTCTTTGCGCTGAGCTGTTTGCATTTGAATAGATTCATATTCTATTTTGGAAATAGAACCCTGATTACGCTCGCGTAAAAATGTTTGTGCATTAAATGTGAGCTCGGAACTTTGAAATAAACTTTTTGCTTCAAGCTCAACCGCTTTTTGATCCAACAGAGCGGATTCCAAATCTTTTATTTCCGCACTGTTCTGCGCTTGCAAAGCTTCCATGTCCCACTGTAATTCCTCGTAAATTTGTTCCAGCTCGGAATTACTTAATTCAGCAATGACATCCCCCGCTTTTACTTGCGCCCCCGGTTCCACCAATACCCGCTCAACCCGACCATTCGCCTCTGCCGCCAACCAACGAACCTGCGTGGGCACCAAGGTTCCAGGCGCCCGCACAATAATGTCAAAATTCCCTTGGCTTACACTGGCCAAGCGCAAGGTGTTACGTGCAACTTTATAGTCAGAAGCGTTTTGTAAACTGTAAATGGTGTAACCCACAAACCCCACCAATACAGCCGCAACTCCCCACCAGAGTTTAAATTTGCTTTTTTTCTGATTACGAATAATATCCACATTACTGCCCGAACTTGTGATTGATAGTTCCTATAGAGCAGCAATCGAGCCAACAGAAATTTATTTAATAAAAACAGTCGCTTAATAAAAATAATGCAGAATGACCAAACCTTAGTTGTTCTGTTATCGAGATGGTTGGAAAAACTGATGTAGCGGAAATGGGACAGTAGGTTTTTGGGTGATGAATCAAGAGTTTTGAATTGGTGGGCTTCGGATTGGCGCATTAAGTACTCTAATGGCAATAAAATATTTTGATGGTTGTCTATTGGCATTGGTTGAGTAATAGTTTTTTGGTGGACATGATTTTGCTGCATAAAAATAACGTACAAGATTGCTACTTTGTTTTAAACGGCGTTACAGGTTTATATGAATAGATCTTCTGAAAAAATTACAAGGCCAGATTTGAAAAAATTATTATTACTTGCGAGAACTGATATTGATGATTTCTTTGAGAGAAAGCTTGAATATCAAGTACTTTACAAAGGCAAAGAGGTCTTAATTGCTTTATGTCAGGGTGCAGCATTGCACTATGTTGACGGAGAAAATGGCATCAAAGATTTTGATGTGTGGTTTTTTTACCCTAAATGTTCGAAACAATTGCCTTATCGTAGAAGGGGTACAGTTGATTTTGG
>CAZICR010000119.1:0-8676 GCA_964537795.1 uncultured Cellvibrionaceae bacterium
GTGAGAACTTAAATCAAGCCCATAATAAAATCCCATTCAGTTTTTGTAACGGGTTGTATTGATAACCGACTCTGTTTGAACAATGCCATATTTTCCAATGCAGAATATTTTTTTAATTCCGCCAACGGAATAATCTCTTTAAACGATTTGAGCAGTTGAATATCCACTGAAATCCAACGCGGATTTTCAGCATCGCTTTTAGGATCGAAATAATCGCTTTCAGGATTAAATTGTGTGGGATCGGGATAAGCCGTTTTCACGATTTTCGCTGTGCCGGCAATTCCAATTAATTTACAACTGCTGTGATAAATCAATACTTCATCCTGAAGTTTGATTTGATCACGTAAAAAATTGCGTGCCTGATAATTTCGTATGCCATCCCATCTGCCAATTTTTTTAGGTGCTGCTTGCAGATGTTCGATTCCATAGATATGTGGTTCGGCTTTAAATAACCAATAAGATTTTTCTTTCATGACCCCCTCCTAGCCTCCCCCTTGCCAGGGGGAGGAACATCACATCCAGGCGCTTAATCTTTCTGCAGTTTGATCATCTACCAGTTGAAATTGGATGCGGCGTTTTGTCATATCTACCGATTCAATTAACACTTTAACTTTTTCATCAACTGAAAAAGTTTTACCTTCCAATGTCAAACGTAGTCGGCCTGAATCAAAATGATTTTGCTTTTCAGTATCTTTGGTTACTAACATGACAAATCCATCAATACCCCAATCATCCAGCTTCACTCCAATGCCTTGTGAGTTGACTAGACTGATAGTTCCCGTATGCAATGTACCAAGGTGGTTTTGTGCATACTGACAGCAGAGCCAGTGTTCCGTAAATCGACTGGCTTGTCTGCCAGTGTTGATTTTGTTCTGCAAGTTTTCTACCAGATTTTTTTGTTCTTCAGCATCGGCAATTGGCGGTGCTTCATTTCGCAGCAATGCTTTTATTGCCAGATGATTGTAGTAATCATGATAGCGCCTGATAGGTGATGTCACCATAGCGTAAGCGGGAAAACCCAATCCAAAATGAGGTGCCGTATCGAAAGATAAAGCACCTGTTTGCTGCATCCGCTGCAACAGTGAATGTAATGCGGAGCTTTTTGGATTACTGCGATTTTGTCTTAAGGTTCTAAATAATCTACAGTAACTTTCCAGCTGGGTTAAATCATTGGACAGAAGCTCTTCCTGATCTTGATGTATGAGATGTTTGGCCTCATCCAGACGTTCTGCGCGAAAACCGGAATGTATTGAAAAAATGCCATAACCTGGATTGCGGCTGAAAAAATTACCTGCGCAATAATTGGTAATCAACATGGCTTCTTCAACAATGCGATGTGCAATGTTGCGTTCGCGTTTTTCAATATGGTCAATTTTTTTCTGATCATTCAAAATATAAAAGTAATCAGCTTTGTCTTCCATCACCAATGCATTTTGTTGGCGCCATTGTGATCTTGTTTCTGCGAGTTGTTGTAAATTTTTAAGCAGATCCAGAATTGTTTCCGGCAGGTCGGGTGAAGCTTGATGATCCAGATATTCAAAAACAGATTGGTAACTGAGTTTATGATGGGATCGAATTTGTGCTTCACAAAATTGGTAGTCCAACATTTCGCCTGAGTAGCTAATTTTAATGCGACACACAAGTGCTGAACGTTTTTGTTCTGCTACCAGTGAATAGGTGTCCTGAGATAACTCGGAAGGTAGCATGCCCTGGGTTTGCCCCAAGAGATAAAGTGTGTTGGCTCGCTCCCGTGCGGATTGTTCCAGCGGGCTTCCGAGTTCAATGTGCTTGCTGGGATCAGCAATTGCTGTAAATAATTCCCAGCAGGATTCTGTTTGTTGTAAATAAATTGCATCGTCCATGTCGCGTGTATTTTCTGCATCAATGGTGATGAAGGGCAGTTGTGTTAAGTCCAATTCAGCATTATCAAATGTCAGTGGCGTCCAATTGATGGTATTGGTTTGTTGAGTGACTGTAGCTGTCCATTCGCATGGCAATTCAAATTTTGCCAAAGCGTAACGCGCTTCCAGACCCGGCTCGTCAGGTTTACCCAGAATTTGCAAAATGCGAACCTGTGCTTTGCCTTCGTTGTTAAATGGATGGCGGGATATTTGCGCATGAAGCCAATCTCCAACTTCCAGGGATTTACGGTCTTGAGGCGGAATAAACAACCAACGATTGAAATGTGGGTGATCTGGTTCAATAAATAAATTGGAGCCTTTACTGACACAGCGTCCAACCAGTGTTTGTAAACCGGGTTGAATTAATCTGATCAGCTTGGCTTCGAATTGATTTTTGGCATTGAGGCTAATTTCAACTTCGACCTGATCATCAGGTAAAACGCGCTGCATCTGGTCGGGATCTATAAATGCTTCACGACCGTCACTCAAAATTACAAAACCAAAGCGTTTGGTAGTAGTGCGAATTTGTCCGGTTGCTATATCTTTTTGTGCAACGAGTGTGTTTTTGAGCTGAGCCAGTTGATCTAACGCGTTTTTATTGAGCATGAGAGTTATTCGTTGGAGATTTGGGGTGGGGATCATATCAAAAATTGCGTATTATCGTCGCTCGGTCATACTGAGTAGGCAGATTTTTTTCAACTAAAAAAGGGTGTGAGTTTTGGAAGCATTAAACCAATTGATTTTCCTTGGTGGTGCCTTGTTTCTGGTCAGTATATTAGCAACAACCTTGTCTCCCCGTATGGGCATGCCGTTGTTACTGGTGTTTTTGATTATCGGAATGTTGGTGGGTGAAGATGGTTTTTTGGAAATAGAATTTGAAAATGTGAAGGCTGCTTATTTCATGGGTAGTCTGGCATTGGCGGTAATATTATTTGATGGTGGCCTGCGTACTGAAATGGGTTTGTTTCGTGTGGGATTGAGGCCTGCACTGTCTCTGGCAACTCTTGGTGTGGTAATCACGGTTGTTGTGTGTGGCTTTCTGGCTTCCTGGATTCTGGACATTTCACTGATGGAGGGTTTGTTATTGGGCGCTATTGTTGGATCCACCGATGCTGCCGCCGTTTTTTCAGTACTGACCAATCAGGGATTGGCACTTAAAGCGCGTGTTGGTGCCGCATTGGAGATTGAATCAGGTTTGAATGATCCAATGGCAGTATTTTTGACTTTGGTTTTGGTGGAGTTGGTTATTAAGACTCAGGATGGATTCAGCATTTGGTTACTCGGTGATTTTGTCTGGCAGATGGCTGTAGGCACTTTGATTGGCATTGTGGGCGGCCGGATTTTGGTGGTGGGAATTCAGCGCTTGTCATTGAGTCCGGGGTTATATCCATTATTGGCATTATTTGGCGGTGTATTTGTTTTTGGTTTGGCTGCAGTTGTACATGCCAGCGGATTTCTTGCTGTATATCTTGCTGGTTTAATAGTGGGTAATCGAGTGTCGCGCGGTTTATACAACATTCAACGGTTTCATGATGGTTTTGCCTGGCTTGCACAAATCAGTTTGTTTTTGATGTTGGGTCTGTTGGTATCCCCTCATGAATTATTGGATTACGGTGTAAGCGCCTTGGTTTTGGGTGCTGTGCTGATTTTTGTGGCGCGCCCGGTAGCTGTTTGGTTGTCATTGATTCCCTTTCAATTTTCCTGGCAAGAAAAAACCTTTATTAGTTGGGTTGGCTTGCGGGGTGCAGTACCGATTGTATTGGCTATGTTTCCCTGGATGGCCGGTGTTGAAAACTGGAAATTCTTTTTTAATTTGGCATTTGTAATGGTGATTCTATCCTTGATTGTTCAAGGCTGGACGGTTGGGCCCATGGCACGCAAACTTAAATTAAATGTGCCATCAAAAAGCTCGCGCGTGCAACGAGTGGAGTTGGGTGTGCCGGGCGAAATAGGGCACGAATTTATTGGCTATCAATTGGCGGATGATAGCCCTGTATTAAATAAATCCCTGAAGAAAATTCGTTTACCGGGTAAATCGCAATTGCTGTGTTTATTGCGCGATGGACAATCACGGATTTTGCAAGAGAGTGAAAAATTTCAAGTGAATGACCATGTGTTTTTTTTGAGTAATCCGGAAGAAATAGAAGCACTTGAAAAATTATTGGTTGGTGTGAATGAAACGGAGCGTTTGTCAGCGCGTGAATTTTTTGGTGATTTCGTTATTCGTTCACATGCCAAGCTATCCAGCTTGAGTGAGCTCTATCAATTTACAGTGCCACCAGAGATGCAAAACTGGAGTATTGCACGTTACATTCTCAGTAAGTATCGTCAACCGGTAATTGGGGACAGGGTCAGTTTGGGACATGTGGATTTTGTAGTCTTGAGTATTAAGAATGATCGACTGGAAAAAATTGGTTTGAAAATTCATCAAGGATAATAGGATTAGAGTTACCTCTTTGAGCAAGAGAGTAGGGGGGGATTTAAATTTTCGCAATACCGAACATTTTAAATCCCTCCTAATCTCCCTTTTTAAAGGGCATTCTTCTCCCTGTGAGGCGGTAATATCTACAGCCCTACACACTCAAAACATTTTACGTAGATGCCTTTTGGATCTTGAAATAACTGCAATTCCTTAATAGGTTTGATAGCAGGTTGCAACTGATTTAGTAGTTGTAAATTTGAATATTGATTCAGCAGATTGGTTGAAATCCGGAAATTGGAATTTTCCGAGATCGATCGAAAAAATTCTTCTTTGGGTGATAGTGGTCGTTTTACGAATTCAACTTTGTAATTTTCAAGTTTGGCATCTTTTGCAATTGCATCAAGTACGTCTTGCAAGCTCCCCAATTGATCAACCAAACCAATTTCCAATGCCTTGCTTCCTGTCCAGACATGACCTTGTGCTATAGAGTCAATTTTCTCCGGTGTCTGTTTACGTGCTTCGGCTACCAAATGTATAAATCGTTGATAGATATTATCCACACCTGCCTGAATTATTTTGCTGGCTTTATCAGACAGTGGGCGATCAATTCGCATATCGCCGGCTAATTCGGTTGTGCCCACGCCATCAGTGTTGATACCAATTTTTTTCAACGAATTTTCCAGCGTAGGAAAAGCACC
Organism: uncultured Cellvibrionaceae bacterium; assembly: GCA_964537795.1. GTDB lineage: Bacteria > Pseudomonadota > Gammaproteobacteria > Pseudomonadales > Cellvibrionaceae > Cellvibrio. The sequence goes on from CAZICR010000119.1 coordinate 5,022, forward strand.
GAATACGCCGATAGAACCTGTGATAGTTGTAGGTTGCGCCCAAACCTGATCGCCAGCAGTTGCCATCCAGTAGCCACCGGATGCTGCTACACTTCCCATGGAAATATAAATTGGATATTTTTTATCTCCCAGATGTTCACGCAGTGCATTAATTTCCGAACGAATAATTTCCGATGCAAAAGCGCTTCCTCCTCCCGAATCAATACGAATAACCAATGCTTTAACTTGTTTGTCATCGCGTACCTGGCGGATGAGCTCAACCATACTTTCACTGCCAATACTTCCTTCAGGTTGAAAACCATCAACAATACTTCCTGATGCAACTATGACGGCCAGTTTATCTTTTTCCAAAGCGGGTTTACTGCGTAAGTCAGCAAGATAACGTTTGACTGATGCTGAAACATAAATTTCGCCGGACTCTCCTTTGCCTATAGTTTTTTCCAAATAGTTTTCCATTGCTTGACGTGAAAGTGTTTGATCAACCAATTTTTTTTCCAGTACCAGTTTGGCTGTATCTCCTGCTGTTAATAAAATATGCGCATCCATGTTGTTGACGAAATCATTCAGGGTTCCTGCCTCCAGTTTGCGAGCAGATTCAACTTGTTGGGTATATTGCTTCCATAATTCATTTATCCATTGTGCGTTATGCTCGCGGGACTCCATGGACATGTCATCTCGCAAATAAGGTTCCAGAAAATCTTTATATTTCCCGGAACGAAAGGCATGAATGGTGATGCCCAGAGAATCCAATGCAGATTTGTAATAAGTCATATAACGACCAAATCCGCTAATTTCCAGATATCCCATTTCATGCATTAAAATTTCGTCTGCAAAAGACGCAAGATAGTATTGATCCTGTGAATAGTTTTCACTGACAGCAATAATTTTTTTCTCTGATTTTTTAAATTCTGTCAGGGCTTGTCCGATATCATTCATTTTGGAAATGCCGCCCCCCTGTAGCTGCGATAATTCCAATACTAAATGGGTTACGCGTTTATCTTTGGCGGCCTGCTGAATTGCTTCAACCAAATCACGAACCAGAGTTTCTGCCTCGTTCTGGTTTTCATCGGCCAGAATCAGGTTAAGCGGATCCACATAAGTTTTTTGATCGACTAATATTCCTGTTGGTTGAACAGTCAGCGCAAATTTTTCTGGCAGTGGTTTGGGTGCGTTGGCACCAATCAAACTTAAAAAAATGATTACCAAAAATAAATAGAAAATACTTTTAATGATAATGCGTATGACATTGAATATTTTACCAATGAACGTAAAAAATAGACGAAATGGTCCCGGTTTTTTTGGGGGGGGTGCTATTGGTGCTGGCGTGGAAACCGGTGCAGACACATTTGCATTTTGCGGCTCATAATAATTAACGGACATAAAAAATTCCTTAATTTTGTTGCTGTAAGAAATATCGCCAGTATTGTAGCCAACGGCTGGTCATCATGGATGAAATGAAAAGCGTTATGACTAAGGCTGTGATTAACCAATCACTCCATAAATTGCGGGTGTAGGCTACAGGAAAAATAGCGACAAAGTAGATCAGGCAAACGAAGCAGATCCATGAATAGGTACGAAATGTTTGTTTGATCAAGCCCGGAATAAAAACCAACAAGGGAATTAATTTAAGGCTCACAACTGGCCAATCGACAGGTGTTTTCCATTCCGTGTATATAAGAATAGCAATAAGTGACAGATAACTGAGTATTGCTAGAGGCCTGCCCCAATCCAATTTTTTTTTAAGGATTTGCCCCTGATCATGTGTGAGAACCAAAGGCTCTTTACTGCGTTTATACATAATCAACCAATGACTTCAATGTGAATGCGGTTTTTAAAGTGGAGAGTTTACTTTTTTCTTCAGCTAAAAGCTGCCATTTGCTGTGCCCATAAATACGGCTGGATTAAATAGTTGAAATTGGCTTGCAATTAAAGCACGGGATGTGCAAATTGGCGACACTTGACCAATGCTTTTGGTTCAGGTTCGGCATATAAGTGATCGATTTCCAGAAAAGTTGACACTATCCACTGATAAATGTTTAAAAAATGCAACTGAATGGGTGACGACCGCTATGGTTCCAGCATCAATTACCTACGATTATGAAGCGCATCCGCCAGCTTGTTTAAAATCAGGTTTACCGGCAGTTGCAGGAGCGGGTAAGGGTTTGGCAACATTAATTTGTGAATGACGAATAACCGTGAATAAAAAATCCTGCTTGATGCAGGATTTTTTATTGTGGGATTTATAATTTAAGGCGTAATAATTTCCAGCGTATCGGCTGTTTTGACTATATCAACTTTTATATTGGCATTATTAACCTGCACTCTTTGATACAAAGCTGTACCTAAAATATCACCCGCAATGGTGAGGTCGTAAGTGCCATTGACAACGGGTATAGAGTAGGCACCTGTGTTGTACACAGAGTAAGTTTTACCATTAAGACTAATCGTGATGCCACCCAGCCCTTCACCTACATCGTAAAAATCATTGTTGTTGGCATCGTTGTAAGCAACACCGGTAATAAAAAATTGTGTACCGGAGCGCGCAAAATTTTGTGTCAGCATTGACGCCAAATAAGTTGTACCGCTCGATGTAAAATTACCTTGTTTTTGACCAACTCCAATTTCCCTATAACCCGCATTTAAAATATTGACTCTGTGTCCTGGTGATTTAAAGAGTCCTTCATGATGGGATAGCGCGTAATTGGTTAAATTTATACTGGAACTTCTTGTGCCGCCCCAGGCAATATTCTCACCATTTTCCCAAGTTCCGGTAAACAGGTAACCGGCTGCAGTCATACGCTGTGTTGCAGTGCTGCCGTTAGCACCTGTGTGAGAAAATGTATCCGTGTCCAACATCCATTGTGAGTGCGCGCGTGCGGAATCTATGAGAAATAAATTATGTGCAAGTGGTGGTTTGCGAGCCGAGGTAATTGTGCCGCCAGTAATGCCATCATTTAAACCAATAGCGTAACGAATCGCTTCGGCTTCAGGATTAGCGCGTGCACGGTTAATTAATTCCACTACTAATACTTCTTGTGCTGTTGGTTGTTTCGTCAGATCAATTGCAGTGGGTGTTGCGCTTACCTCTGTACTCGCCAGGCTCTCTCCATTGGCATTCACGGCCGTGACAACAAAATAATAGGTTTCATCATTGCGTAATGAATTAATGACTCTGGGAGAACTGGCGTTTTGTATCATAGTGCCATCATCAAAACTGGCGATATTCACAATCAAAATATTAGCTTCAGATGCGTAGTAAATGTTGTAACTGCTGGCACCGCTAACTGGATTCCAGCTAAGCGTCACTGAATTATTTGCAGGTAAAGCAGTGACATTTTGTGGCGCTGCCAGAGCGGGAGCTGAATTGGAGCTGCTGGAAACATTTTGGTTAATAGATGATGCTGTAATTGAGCTTGTGGAGATCACACTGGAAGCAGCGCTGCTCATTGTGGAACTACTCTGTGCCTGCGGCGAACTCTGCGTCTGCGACGAACTTACAGAAACAACCGATGATAGCCCTGATGAATCGTTGGTATCAGATTCACCTGATGAGCCACAAGCCACAAGCATTGGCAGCATAAAAATATAAAGCGAGTATTTGATCATGTGTATGCTATTCATTGCAGAATCCGTCGAGTGGTTTTTGCGACATGGT
>CAZICR010000120.1:0-715 GCA_964537795.1 uncultured Cellvibrionaceae bacterium
TAATTATGTCTGAAAGACGAATGGTGGTGGCATTGGAAGATTGTCCGGCGCGACGAGTGCCGGATGGAACACCGCTGACCATCCCCAAAGATACTTTTGTCACCATCACCCAATCCCTTGGCGGTAATTACACGCTGACTTATCACGGGCAAATGGTGCGAGTCGACGGCACTGATGCCGATAAATTAGGGTTGGAATCTGAAACTCTCGAATTTCCCGCTCCGGTTGATGACAAAATTGCTGAAGATCAAGTTTGGTATGCACTGGGCACTGTTTATGATCCTGAGATTCCTGTGGATCTGGTGAACTTGGGTTTGATTTACTCAGTGAAAATCGATCAACAAACCAAGCAGGTTGATATCCAAATGACACTGACGGCACCCGCCTGCGGTATGGGGCCAGTTCTTGTGGGTGATGTTGAATACAGAGTGCGCAAAGTTCCCAATGTGAAAACTGTCAAAGTGAATCTTGTGTTTGATCCGCCTTGGGCTCGTCATATGATGAGTGAAGAGGCACAATTGGCCACAGGGATGTTTTATTAATGACCCAATTTGGCATAGACGTCACTCCTGATGACATAGTGGAAACACTGGATTTTTTTGATTCTTGGGAAGAAAGATACAAATACATCATAGACTTAGGGAAAGAACTTCCACCTATGGCTGAAGAGCTAAAAACGGAAGATCGACTGGTTCGCGGTTGCCAAAGCCAAGTC
>CAZICR010000120.1:725-8665 GCA_964537795.1 uncultured Cellvibrionaceae bacterium
GATGGGAAGCTTTTTTTTCAGGCTGACAGCGATGCGTTTATTGTCAAAGGATTGCTGGCTGTGGTTCTGGCGGCATTCAATAGCAAAACCCCCTCCGGGATTTTATCGGTTGATATAGCCCAATATTTTCAGCGTTTGGATTTACTACAGCACTTGAGCTCTACAAGAGGTAATGGCCTCAAAGCAATGGTGAAACGAATTCAAGATATAGCTGCAAGCCTTTAATTTTCTGTCAGTTTTTCCATTTCAGACCGTACAAAATCGGGTAAACCTGCGTATAATTCGCGGGTTTTGAATTTTATGGGCTGGAACAAACAAGCTCTGCCCGTGTCGATTGAAAGTGGTGTGGAGACCTCTGATGGCTGTTGAACAAACCCTATCTATTATTAAACCGGATGCAGTCCGCGATAACCATATTGGTGAAATTGTTGGTTGTTTTGAAAAAGCAGGATTGAAAATTGTTGCGCAACGTATGTTGCAGTTAAGCGCAGCGCAAGCAGAAGGATTTTATGCTGAACACAAAGGCCGTCCATTTTTTGAAGGATTGGTTAAGTTTATGACTTCAGGGCCAGTCGTGGTACAAGTACTTTCGGGTGAAAACGCTATTGCGGGTAACCGTGAAATTATGGGGGCGACTGATCCGGCAAAAGCAGCACCAGGAACTTTGCGTGCACTTTTTGGTAAAGCAATTGATTCCAATGCAGTTCACGGTTCAGACTCTCCCGTTTCTGCTGCGCGTGAAATTGCTTATTTTTTTGCTAGTCACGAAGTCATTATTCGTTAATTTAATTAATAGGTTATACACATGAGTCAGTTGGCTGCCAATATTCAACCCGTTGAGATGAGTGATTCATCGATTTCGGCTGCAGCCAATCTCGAAAAAGTCAATTTAATGGGGTTGCCAGAAGCCAAGTTAATTGCTTTTTTTGAATCCATTGGTGAGAAAAAATTTCGTGCGATTCAAGTCATGAAATGGATTCACCAATTGGGTGCTGACAATTTTGATGATATGACCAATGTCAGTAAAGATTTGCGATCCAAGTTAAAAAACATTGCTGAAATTCGTTTGCCTGAAGTGGTTCAACAATTTGATTCTACTGATGGCACGCGCAAATTTTTAATTCGTGTTTCTGGTGGCAGTGTCATTGAAACGGTCTATATCCCAGATGGTGATCGAGGAACACTCTGTGTTTCTTCTCAGGTGGGTTGTTCTTTGGATTGCAGCTTTTGTGCAACCGGCAAACAAGGATTTAATCGCGATTTGACCGCCGCAGAAATTATTGGTCAGGTGTGGATTGCCGCTAAATCGTTTGGGCAGCTCAGCGGAACTGGTCCGCGTATGGTTACCAATGTGGTGATGATGGGTATGGGCGAGCCTCTGCTGAATTTTGATAATGTTGTCGATGCAATGAATTTAATGATGCACGACAATGCGTATGGCATTTCCAAACGTCGTGTGACGTTGAGCACCTCGGGTGTAGTGCCTCAGTTGGATCGTTTGAGTCAATACACAGATGCTTGTTTGGCAATTTCATTGCACGCTCCGAATGATGAGTTGCGAAATGAATTGGTGCCGATCAATCGCAAATATCCTATTGCCATGCTGTTGGATTCTGCCAAACGTTATATCGAGGCTATGCCAGATACTCATCGCAAAATCACCATTGAATACACTTTAATTGATCAAGTTAATGATCGTCCGCATCATGCAAAGGAATTGGCCGAATTGCTGCGCAATATTCCGGTAAAGATTAATTTGATTCCGTTTAATCCTTTTAATTTATCGAATTATAAACGTGTCAGTAACACAGCTTTACGTAAGTTTCAGGACATACTGATGCAAGAAGGCTACATCACCACTGTAAGAACCACTCGTGGTGATGATATAGATGCTGCCTGTGGACAATTGGCAGGGCAGGTGAATGACATTACTCGTCGCAGCGAACGTTATCGCGCACAGTTTGACGATGTGCAATCAATAAAAATAATTGGCCAGTGATCGCAGCCATCGGAGTTTTTATGAATCAAGTTCAGTTACTTCGTTTCTCCTTGATTTTATTGTTTGGTTTGTTGTCTGCATGTGTTACAGAGAATTTGGACGGCAGCCGAAAAATAGTTAATAAACAAGAAGCGCTCAAACAACATATTCAATTAGTGGAAGGTTATGTTGCGTTAAAAAATCGTGAATCAGCCCGGCATCATATTCGGAAAGCGATGGAGATCAATAAAAACTCTCCAGAAGTTCTCGGTGCCTTGGCGTTGGTGTACCAATTGGAAGGTGAAAATAAATTAGCTGAAGAAACCTATGAAAGGGCAATCAGGAAAAACAAAAATTTATCTACTATAGAAAATAATTATGGTTATTTTCTATATGGATTAAAACGTTATGAAGATGCGTTGGTGCAATTCGAAGCAGCAGCAGCCAATCTGGATTTTAATGATCGTGCGGAAGCCTTGGTAAATGTTGGCCGCTCTTCATTATTGCTGGGTAATAAGGCACGTGCTAAAGCAGCATTTGAGCATGCAGCGATTATTAAGCCAGGATTTCCAGATCCTCTTATTGAATTGGCCGATATACATTTTTTGGAACAGGATTATCCAAAAGCAAAAGAATATTTGGACAGATTTATGAGTTTAGGGCAGCAGACGTCTCGGGCGCTTTTAATAGCGATCCGGCTTGAGCGTATGTTTGGTAACAAGGATAGAGAGGCTAGTTATGTACTGGTTTTGAAAAATCGATATCCTTATTCAAAAGAATATTTGGAGTATCGGCAATCACTCATGCACCATTAGGGAGGCGAAATGACAAGCGATTTCGACCCTGCGGCACCTGAAGTCAATCATTCCTCTCCTGGAAAAATCTTGCGTGATGCAAGAGAACAACTTGGTCTTACACAAGATCAGGTTGCCAAAGAGTTGTACATGACCTTAGCCAAAGTGAAAGCCATAGAGTCGGATCAGTTTAATCGTTTGCATTCAGATACGTTTATTCGTGGATATTTACGTACTTATGCCCAGTTAGTGAAGGTTGATATCAATGAATTAATGTCGATTTATGATAGTCAAGCAAAAATTCTAGGTCTGAAAGACGTTTTTGTTCCAACCAAACAAGAAACTTCAACGAAAAAGTTTTGGCAATTCGTGGGTATATTGGCTGGTGTTTTGTTATTGATGTGGTTGGTTTCTGTGTGGTTTCTGGATAATCGCAAACAGGATGATTATTCCAATATTAGTATTACGTTACCTGAAAAAATTGATACTGAATTGGAAATTCCACTTAATTCAGTTGAATCAGGTTTAAATCCACAAGGTGATACTTCATCAGATTCTACTCCATCGGATTCTGTTGCTGCCCAAGTGTCGGATAACAAATCGATTATTAATCAAACCTCTGCGCAGGATCGTTTGGAGTTTTATTTTCGTGATGAATGTTGGGTAGAAGTGAGTGATGCCAATGGCGATGTACTGGCCACAGAACTTCAATTAAAGGACAGTAAATTGACTTTAACAGGACAAAGCCCATTTGATGTGAAATTGGGAAATGCACCAGCGGTCACTTTAAAGCTTAATGATGAAATAATTAGTTTGGTGCCGACACTGGGTACAAATGTATTGGCATTAAAAGTAGGTTCCAAATTGGGAAATTAAGATGCATTGTGAGTCACCGATTAAACGTCGTAAATCTCGCCAGATAATGGTGGGTAATGTTCCGGTTGGCGGGGGGGCGCCTATTTCTGTGCAGAGTATGACTAACACAGAAACCACTGATATTGCTGCAACCGTTGAACAAATTCGTCGCATACAATTGGCGGGTGCTGACATAGTCCGCGTGTCAGTTCCGACTATGGATGCTGCGGAAGCTTTTGGCGAAATTCGCAAACAAGTGACCATTCCTTTGGTGGCGGATATTCATTTTGATTATCGCATTGCCTTGCGTGTGGCTGATTTGGGCGTGGATTGTTTGCGCATTAATCCGGGCAATATCGGCCGCGAAAAACGTATTCAAGCAGTAGTGGATAAAGCGCGTGATTTAAATATTCCGATTCGTATTGGCGTCAATGCAGGTTCACTCGAAAAAGATTTGCAAAAAAAATACGGTGAACCAACACCGGACGCGTTGGTCGAATCGGCTTTGCGTCATGTTGAAATTCTGGATGGATTAAATTTTTACAATTTTAAAGTCAGTGTAAAAGCCTCTGATATTTTTATGGCGGTTGCGGCTTATCGTAAGTTAGCGACATTAATTGAACAACCTTTACATTTGGGAATTACTGAAGCCGGTGGTTTGCGTTCAGGCACAGTAAAGTCGTCAATTGGTTTGGGTCAATTGTTAATGGATGGAATTGGTGACACTATTCGTGTGTCTTTAGCTGCTGATCCGGTTGAAGAAATTAAGGTGGGTTGGGACATGCTGCGCAGTTTGCGTCTACGCAGCAAAGGTGTGAATTTCATCGCGTGCCCCAGTTGTTCACGTCAAAATTTTGATGTGATCAAAACGATGAATGAATTGGAAACCCGTGTTGAAGATATTACAACACCGATTGATGTGGCGGTGATTGGTTGTATCGTGAATGGTCCCGGTGAAGCCAAAGAAGCTGATTTGGGATTAACCGGTGGTACACCCAATAATTTAATTTATATCGATGGTGAACCCAATCAAAAATTAAGCAATGAAAATCTGGTCGATAATCTCGAACGTTTAATTCGCGAAAGAGCGGCGAAAAAACAGATCGAGTTAGATGAAGCAGAAAAAAACATTATTGCAAGAGCATGATCCCACCCTAACCCTCACCTTGCCAGGGAGGGGACAGATTCCACTCTGTAGTAATAGGGAGTAATGTTCCTCCCCTGGCAAGGGGGAGGTCAGAGGGGGTCAAAATCTGCAAACAAAACAAAAGTTTATTAAGGTTTTAAATTGAAAAAAATTCAAGCAATACGTGGAATGAATGATTTATTGCCAGAGCAATCGCCAATTTGGCAATTGGTAGAATCAATATTGATCGATATTTTGCAACGTTACGGTTATCAGGAAATTCGTTTTCCGATTGTTGAATCAACAGAATTATTCAAACGCTCTATTGGTGAAGTGACCGATATTGTTGAAAAAGAAATGTACACCTTTGAAGATCGCAATGGTGATAGTTTAACCTTGCGACCGGAAGGAACAGCTTCTTGCGTACGTGCTTGTGAAGAACATGGCTTGCTTTACAATCAAACACAACGCTTGTGGTACATGGGTCCCATGTTTCGGCATGAGCGTCCGCAAAAAGGGCGCTATCGACAATTTCATCAATTGGGTGTTGAAACCTTCGGTATGCAGGGGCCTGATATTGATGCCGAAGTTTTATTATTAAGTGCGCGAATTTTGCGTGAGTTGGGTGTGTTGCCTGCAGTGATTTTGCAAATTAATTCATTGGCAAATTCAAGCTCGCGTGCAAATTATAAAGCTGCATTGGTTGCCTACCTCACTAATGTGCAATCGGAATTGGATGAGGATAGTCAGCGTCGTTTAACTACAAATCCGTTGCGTATTTTGGATTCCAAAGATCCAAAAACCCAGGCTTTGTTAAATAATGCCCCGGTATTGTTGGATTATCTGGATGAAGAATCAGCGCAACATTTTTCTGGATTAAAAAAATTACTGGATGCTGCAGGAGTGGAATATCAGGTGAATCCGCGGTTGGTTCGCGGTTTGGATTATTACGGCAAAACAGCATTTGAATGGGTCACTGATAAATTGGGCGCACAAGCAACTGTTTGTGCGGGCGGTCGTTACGATAATCTGGTTGAGCAACTGGGTGGAAAACCAACGCCCGCTGTTGGTTTTGGAATCGGATTGGAAAGATTGGTATTGTTGGTTCAGGAAATGCAGGAACTTCCTGCGGAACTAAGTCAGCAAGCCGATGTATATTTAGTCGCTGTTGGTGATGTCACAGAACAGGCGATACAATTGGTTGAACAATTACGCGATGAATTGCCTTACCTTCGTTTTATGTTGCATTGTGGTGGTGGTAATTTTAAAAATCAGTTGAAAAAAGCTGACAAAAGTGGTGCTGAAATCGCGTTGATTCTAGGAGAAGACGAAGCGAAGTCAGGTCAGGTGGTGGTAAAACATTTGCGTGAAGAAATTCCGCAACAGACATTATTAATTGCAGATGCCTTGCGTTATTTGCAATCCTTTGAATAATCATTAAGTCTTAACAGGAGCCTATTGTGAGTGTACATTTAACTGAAGAAGAACAACTGGAAGTATTAAAACGTTGGTGGAATGACCATGGTAAAAAAGTGGTCGGTGTTTTGGCCATTGGTATTGCAGCTTATTTTGGTTGGGGCGCATGGGAGAATCAACAACGTATCAAAGCAGAAAAAGCGTCCGCTACCTATGAGCAATTAATTAAAATTATTAATCAGGAACCGGGTAAAACCATGACCGATTCTGATCGTGGTTTGGCTAAGCAATTGGCTTCTGAACTTAAATCAGGCAGCAAAAATTTATATGCACAAACGGCAGCATTTTTTCTTGCAAAAGTTGCAGTAGATGAAAATAAACTGGATGAGGCTGTAAACGAGTTACAGTGGGTATTAACTACCAAACCCGATATCACCACAGAACAAATTACTCGTTTACGATTGGCAAAAGTATTAACGGCCAAACAGTCTTATGACGACGCTTTGGCACAAATTGCAATTGAACCGGCATCTGCCTTGTCGGGGGAATATGCTGAAGTGAGAGGTGATATCTACAAATTAAAAGGTGATTTGGATAAAGCTCGTGAATCTTACACTGCTGCCTTGACAGCAACCAATCCACAACAACAAGAACGTTTTATGTTGTTACAAATGAAAGTGGATGATCTCAAATTATTACAGCCCTCTGTTGACGTGAGTGCGGAGAAAGCACAATGAAATTTGTCTCCAACCGGAGCTTGACCTCGTTGATTTTGTTGTTGTTGATTGGATTATCAGGTTGTTCTTTATTTCAAAAGAAAACTGGCAACGAACCAATGGATTTGGAAGGTTTTAAAGAAACAGCAGATATAGATAAAGAATGGTCACGTAGTATTGGTGAAGGTCAAAGCAAAGGTTTTAGCACTTTAGTACCGGCAATCGATGGTGAAAAAATTTATGCCATAGATTACCAAGGCAAGTTAGTTGCCATGAACAGTAAAACCGGTAAAAAACTTTGGTCAAAAAGAGCAGTGCGCCCCAATTTAGGTTGGTGGGGGTGGGTTAAGAGCACGCTTCATCTAGAGGATGTTGATCCCGACTGGCAAGTCAGTGCAGGTGTGGCCGCTGAAAAAGGGCTGATTTTAATCGGAACTTATGCGGGAGAGGTCGTCGCTTTTAATAGTGAGGATGGTACGGAACTTTGGCGACATCAACTTCCAGGGGAAATTCTGGCTGCCCCCCATACCAACGGCAATATAGTTGCGGTTCAGACGCTCAATGGAAAACTCTTCGCTTTGGATGCAAAAACCGGTAGCCGACGTTGGTTTTATGATAACCCACCTCCTGTTTTGACTTTGCGTGGAACTGCTGTCCCCGTTGTAACAGACACTACGGTTTACGTTGGTTTCTCCAATGGACGATTGATGGCATTTAATGCTGATGATGGAGCAATTTTATGGGATCAGCGTGTTGCAATGCCGAAAGGTCGATCCGAATTGGAACGTATGATTGATATACATGGTGCACCCCTGATTCAGGGCGGCATTCTTTATGTTGGTACATATCAAGGTAAAATTTCTGCCATATCCAGGGGAACAGGCTCCAATATCTGGACTAAAGATGGTTCTACTTCCGAAAACATGGCAGTAAAAGACGACAAGCTATTTGTGGCCCACGCGGATGGTAAACTGGTTTGTTATAGTGCCTCGAGTGGAGAAATTCTGTGGACGAATGAAAAACTTTTGCGCCGCAATCTTAATGCCCCACAAGTT
>CAZICR010000121.1:0-8600 GCA_964537795.1 uncultured Cellvibrionaceae bacterium
ATTGGGGTCGCACAAGAATTATTATTATTTCAAGAGCGTTGCGTTAGAAAATTAGGTGTAAAAAAAATATCAGTTAAGTCCATGAACAGATTTCCGTCAATGTTACGTATGCTTATAAAAAATGGTTACCAAATAGAAAGTGTCGAGTTATACGGAGATTCTGAAAAAGAGAGAATTAATTTTGTTAAACAGCTATAAAAAAATCTCTAACAACTCGTTGCAGCACCGCACACTTCGCAGGTAAATAAAAATTATTTAATTAAAAATTAACTAGTCGTTACCCAAATGTTAGAGTGATCATATGAAGAAAATATTTACGGTTTTAGGGCTTTCCTCGATATTTGGAATTGCTAATGCGGAACAATATTCTGAAGGACAGTTGTGGAGTTATCAAACTCGTATGAACGAGTCACAATCAAAGGTTTTAATAAATAAAATTGAAAGCCATGAAAAACTTGGAAAAATATTTCATATAAGCGTTTTAGAAGTAAAAGTTAGAAATCCAAGTGCTTCCAATGGAGTAACAACTGAATTGCCGCATTTCCCTGTTGCTGAAGAAACTCTCAATAAGAGTTTAACAAAGCTCTTAGGTAAGAAAAGTATTAATCCTGAATATCTTGAAGGTTATTCGATGTGGAAAAAGGCTTTTGATGAAGGTAACGCGGGAATATTTACAATAAGTGTCGCGGAAATTGTTGATGTAGTAGAAGAAAGCATTAATCAAAATCAGTAAGCTCTAATCAAGTTATCAATATGAGGCTTCAATAACATGAAAAACTTCGCCGCATTAACTGTACTTTTTTCTTGCCTTTGATGAATATTGAATTTATTCCAGGGAATGCGAGAGAAGGTGGAGCTGAAACAGAGCTTCATGCTGCAGCATGGGCAGGAGATATTAATTTGGTTCAAAAACTCTTGGACTCTGGAGCCGTAATTAATTATCAAGACTCTGCTGGCGAAACTGCACTTCATGGAGCGGCTGCCTGGGGAAATACTCAAATGGTTAGTTTTCTTCTTGCTCAAGGAGCAGATCCTAATATTCAAGAGGCCTCAGGCTTAACTCCACTTCACTGGGCAACAAGTCATGGCAGTCTTTCCACTGTAAAAGCGCTGGTGTCTGGAGGTGCAAATTGCAGTCTCTTAAATTCCCATGGCCAGTCCGCTTTGGCTGTAGCTAAAATAAAAAATAGAAGTGATATAACTGCATTTCTTTCTCGGAGTAAGTAGCACGGCAATCTTCTTTAGGCGGAGCAACAACTGAAATATGGAGTAATGCTGAGTGGAGAAAGTTATGAATTTCTTTAAGAACTATCCGTTTTTTCATCAACAGATTTTGTTTTTCCAAACACCAAAAATTGTAATCCCATACATAGAATGACGAAATTGATGTAGGTTGCCAGATACAGGATGGACATTAAGCTCAGTAATGAGATTGTCATCTGCAAAGGAGAACTAAAGCTCCAATATCGAAGGGTTTGCCAGATGAGGATGATGGTTAAGAATCCGAGATAGATATAGCCTGATAATCCATAACGAAAATAAAAAAGTGCCCAGGCAAAATGTGCGAAGCCGTAATCCTTGACGACATAAAAGGTGTATCGCACGTCGTAGAGTGCGCCGTGACCTAATCCGATCCAGCGTGCCGTTGTTCCACTTTGGGCAACTTTTTCTTGAATGCTAACCCATTCACTCATGCGTTCACCGACTGAACCGGTACGGCTTTCTGATGATACCTGAGCCAGATCGGTAAAGCGTTGTTTGGTTTTGGAATCCTCGGGCAAAAAATTCCAGAGTGCCGCGCCCAACAAACTCATGATGATGATCAACATGATTGCCCGGAGCGGACTAAACACACTGTATTTCAAAAAAAGCACCAATCCGGAAAACATAAAAAATGCGAGTGTTGTGCGGTTAAAATCGTCGGCCGAAAAACCGGCGACGATAAAAAAACAAATCCAGTAAAAAATTCTTATTCTGTAACCCGTTAATAACGCGGCAATCAACAAAGCGTAGTAGACTCCTGAAATAACGCCTGAAATGGCTGAAGTTGAAGGCAGGCCCATGGATTTTGCGATGAATCCCAAGCAACAAATCGACAGGGACATCAATGAACAAAACTTAAGTAAAAATGAAAAATCGATTGTCGATCGCAACTCCGTTGGTGACTGTATGCGCAACCCGTTCATCGCCATGAGTAACAGCGGTACAGAATCGTTGAAAATTTCAAAGGGAGCATTGTGATTGTAAATGCCTACAAAAGTTCCTTGGGCAACCATGACAAAAACAATTAGCATGAAATAGAAAACCGGGTTTCCCCAGAGGCGAAGCGCCATCATTTTTCTAAAATTGACAGCGTAATCTATGGCAAACATAGCGTACAAAATAATTTGTTTAACTGGTGACAAACCAAACCACCATTGCCCCAAAACCAATTCAAACACAATTTTGACAATCAGTTCTGACAGGAAACAATAAATAATGATTCGTTCAAAGAAAGGACGACGAAATAAACTATCCAATTTTTTCAGGGTATAAACGAACATCAAGAACCCTGGACACTGATACTGTGTCTTGCCAGTATGTTGCGAAATTTATCGAGCATGGCTTGTGTTGAAAAAAGTTGTTTGCTGCGCGTGTAACCATTCATCGCCAATTCTTTTGCCCAAACAGGATTTTCAATATAACGATTAATAGCGGCAGCTAATGCAACCGCATCCTTCATAGGTGTTAACTGTCCGGTTACCTTATCCATCACAATTTCCTGTGCGCCGCCGCCATCACTGGCGATAACAGGTTTATGAGCAGCCATGCCTTCCACAATAACCAAACCAAAAGGTTCAGCGGCTGTTGAGCAATGAACCACTATGTCGCAGACCGCCATCCATTCGGGCACCTGATCTGAATGGCCGGTAAATGTCACTTTCGATTCTATCTGCAGGCGTCGGGTCAATTCCTGCAAATGTTTTTGATAATCTTCTTCGCCAAAAAAAGCTTCACCAACAATCAATCCATGTGCATTGGGAATTTTGCTCAATGCTTCTAAAAAAACTTCCTGGCCTTTCCAGGGAGTAATGCGGCCAAACAGCCCGACAATAATTTTTTCTTTGGCCTGTAATTGTTCTTTCAGTGCGATTATTTTTTCATGGTTGCGGATTCGTGATTCTATAAAATGAAAATCCGTTCCAGGATAAATAATTTCCACATTGCGCTTAATACCACCGGCCTGAATCCAGGCGTTGTATGACGCCTGACTATTTAAAACCAAATGATTGGCAGAAAATTTGGCAAGCTTGGTCAATACTGAAATCAGCGAAGGACTAAAGTGATCGGGCGACAGTAAATCGTTCATAAACCAGATCACAGGTTTGCGATGAAAGGGTTTAAGTAGAGACAACAAGACAAATGCTTTTTGCGACATACACACATAAGCAGTATAGCCACGCGTTGCAGTATAAAGTTTTCGCAAAAAACTTAACGATTGAAATAACAGAGGCAAGGCTTTACTAAATGCCTGCTCGCGTTTAAAACCAACTAATGCCGAGGGCAATGGCAAGACTCGGTGTGCAATATTTTTTTGCGACAGATGTGCTGACAAACTGCCTTGCTGAAAATGCAATACTTCTGCTCTATCACCCAAATCGACGCAGAGATCTATCATTTTAAATTCAGCGCCACCAGGATCACCCACGTGAGTTAAAAATAATATTTTCGACATAATGACTGATTCCCAAGGACCGGTTAAAAACAAATGCGCATTTCAAGCTGCAGCGCGACGACTTAAATAAATTGCATCCAATTTTGATAAAGGTAAACTTCTCCAGTCGGCCGGTAATGCATCTGCTAATGTCGCTTCCATTTCAATGGCAAGTGTTACGTAGGACAAGGAATCCACTTCCAATGAATCAAATGAATCTTCATCCGTGATATTTGGGTTGGATAACAAGGTACGGTAGAGATCTGAAATCGATAACCATTGCCTGTCATTCAATTCCAATAAATCCGAAACCTTGCGGGTCAATCGTGTGAACCAATTAAGTTGTTGTGGACTATCCATATCCGCCAGCATTTTTTTGTAATGATATTTACCATTTGGCAACAAAGGAATTTCCGGATAAACAGACAGCCTGAAACAGTTTTCCGGTAGATGATAACGATGCGCCAATTGCGAAATTAATCCTGACGAATTGGCGGCATCGTCTTGTGTCAACACAATTAAAATGCGTTGGTCATTTCCTGTCACAGCAATATTCGAATAATAGAGTTTTAAATCCGATTGAATTTGATCAAGATTAATCCGCAAACCAAACATTTTGACAAAACGGCTGGTTCTGCCAATGATATAAAACAATCCATCTGCATTTATGCAAGCAATATCACCTGTGTACAAACAATCCGGCGTTTCATCTGTTGCCAGTTGTTCCGGTGATGTTGCATAACCCATCATGACATTGGGCCCACGATAAGCAAGCTCACCGGGTTTATCTGTTTCCGTAATGGTTTTTTTATTTTCATCCACAAGAAAAAGTTGGCCGCCAGGAATAGCGACACCTATGGATTCAGGATATTTTTCGGCAAACTCTGCAGGTAAATAGGAGATACGGGGCGCAGCTTCTGTTTGGCCATACATCACAATAAATCGTTTATCTTCTACTGCGCAGCGTTTGACATAATCTACAACCATATGTGTCACCAGTTTGCCGCCCGCCTGGGTCAGATAGCGCAATTGCGGATATTGACTAATGTCAAACTTCAAACGCAATAATGTTTCAAAGGTATAAGGCACGCCGGCAAAACTACTTGTCCGATACTGTTTTAATTGATGTAAAAATTCAGGTTCGGTAATACTTCTTGATGTGAGTATTAATGCTGCACCCACCACCAAGTGCGAATGAATTACCGATAACCCATAAGAGTAAAAAGGCTTTAAATGTGCGTAAGCACGTTCACTGCTATCCAGTTGCAAATATTCAGCAATGGATTCTGCATTGGATTGGATATTTTTTGCAGACAGTTTTACAAATTTTGGCGTCCCTGTAGAGCCTGATGTCGATAACAGCAACAATAGATCCTGATGCAGATCGTAAGGATTTTCATTGACGACTTTTATTTCCTGATTAGCAGCAATAATAAGATTCGGTTGATAAGTATCGATTAAGGCTTGGGTTTTTTCATCGTCAAGAGTTTCTAACAGATACACAACATATTGTTGACGTAAACAAGCCAAATAGGTAACCAACCAGGGAATGCTATTAGTGGCTTCAATAAAAACCAATTGCCTGACGGTGGTAAGTTGTTTGCGCCTCTGCTGAATTAAATTTTCCAAATCCAGATAACTGATACAAGCACCCGTTTCTGCATCAATCAGTGCAGGTTTATCGCCAAATTTATCAAGTTGATGGAAAAACATTATTTAACTCCTTTTTGCAAAACCAATTCCAACGAGTGTTTTGGTTTAAACCAACGAGTCAAAAGTGGTTGCCCCACCAGCGAAATCCCCCAGCATATTAGCGTGATCAATATGGCGGCTGCCAATATTGCCCATTGCTGTAAATCTTTCGACAATTGAGCAATCGGATTATTCAATGCTTTTACCAAAAAGATGTGGGTACAAAAAATAATGAGCGTGTGCCTTGATAATCCGCGTGCTATCCATGATTCGGGAATTTTTTTGCAGATTCCGATTAAAAACCCTGTACCTGCAATTGCAGCCAAAATAAAAAGAATCCAGGACACACCCCATTCACGGCTGTTGAGATTGACATAACCATTAGCCCATACCAGCAACAACCAAACAACCAAACAACCAACAATCCACAAGACATTATCCAGTTTTTGAAATAGATATTTTTTTTCATTTTCAAGAATACGCAAGCCTGCACCTAACAGAATAAATAAAGCACCTATTGGTGCCAAATCCAAAGACCAGGCAGAAGGCTGCAGATAATTCATTTGGTAGCAAATAATTCCTGCCATCACCATTACACCTTTCCACATCAATGGCATATGCATAAAAACAAATGCCAATAACAATGATGTGATTAAAAACGGGAAATACCAAAGTGGATCATTGTTGTGAATTAACTCCAGCGATGGACCATGCAATCCCCATAAGCTGGCAATCAAAGGTTTAAGTATTGCACTAATCGATTGATCGCGCGCTTCCAGCAAATACCAAATAATGCTGGAAGCCAGAGTAAATAATCCATAAAGCACCAGATAATAAAATAACTGGCCCTTGATTAATCGTTGTGCTGTGGGTTGTTGCAAACTATACAAACTGAGGTAACCGGTTATCACCAAAAAAGCCGGTAAATGCATGGAATAAATAATCGATTTCAATGCAGGCGACAAATAGGCAAAGTGGCCGTATACCACCAAAAAAATGCAAACAGCTTTAAGATTATCTACCCAGGCAATCATCTTTGTCATGATCAGGCTCCCAGAATAAATTTGCTGTGATTTTGAAATAGCCATTTAAATAGGATGTACGCAGTCAGGCACAAAATCAGAGTTGTAATAAATATTCCCAATGCCGCACCTATGCCCATGTAATGATGCTCTGAATGCCGCAAATAAATTCTGAATGCGCCAATCACATAGCCATGGACAAAAAACAGATAAAAACTCAGGCGTGCAAACAAATCCAACCATTTAATTTTGAAATTGAGCTTGGCTTGACAAAGTGCAATTAGAAAACAGGTGGCAATGAGTTTGAGCAGTAAATCCCAGCGGGTATTGGAAAATATCGAATGTCCATAGTCTATTAACACCAACACACAAATAATAAAACCCCAGACTGCATAAGGCATCAAGAAGCTTAACAGGCCTGGACGTTTGCCCAAATACATTCCCAACAAATAAGCCGGTAAAAAATATAAAGCCGACTGCAAGGAGTTGGCATTATCTTCAGGCCTTCCCAAGTAAATCGCCAGGGCCAGACTTAATAAAAACACCGGCAAGAGAAAATCTTTGCGCAATAAAAAAAACCAAAGCGGACTAAAAAGATAATAAAGCAGAATCATTGGCACAAACCAAAGTGGCCCGAGATGAGCGCCTGTAATAAACAGGTAAGCATAAGCGACCAATGGATTTAGTGAATTAAACCATTCCATGTCCATCCAGTCGTGATAGGTTTTTAATTGCAATAAATAAATAAGCGCTGCCGGTAATGACAGTATCACATAGGGCAAAACCACTAACATTAACTTATTTTTTAAAAATAGTTTATAAGAATAATTTTCTGATAAAGCCACAAAAAATTGTCCGGCAACCAAAACAAATAACAAAGTACCGTTACTAAAAAGTGGCATTAATGCATTCAGAAGAGATGAGTGTGGTTGAGGCAATGCTGATACGGCATGACCAAAAACTATCAGCAATATAGCGATGCCACGGAAATTGTTTAGATATTGCAAACTCATGGCACAAACCCCTCTTCCCGATGAAAATACTGAGCAGATCGGTCGAGGCTTTTAACGGGAATTGCGGGCACGCCGGAATAAATTGCATGGGTTTCTTCATGTGCCTTACTCAGGGTGGAATTGGCAGCGAGCACTGAATAATCCGGTAGTACTGCACCTTTTAAAATGACGGTGGCGGCACCCAGCATGCAGTAATTTCCAATCCGAATCGGATGTGTTTCCTGACGATTGCGACTGACACTAATACCATGAGTGTAAAAAAGAGTGTTACGACCGGCAATAATACTGTGGTGCCCAATGTGAATAGCATTATTACAATCAAAATAATGTCGACTTACAATGGCGCTGTGCCTGCCTAAAACTAATGATGGATAGCGATTTTTTTCGTCAGCAAAATGTACAGTTGAGTGCAAAGGTATGGCGGTAAACTGATTGAAATTTCCCACACTTGCTTTTTCTTGTAACTCAAATAATTCCAAATTCCGGATCAGGTTGAAATGTTTAATACTCGCTCCTTCAGCAAGCACCAGTTTTCCTACACGAATAAATGAAAACCCTATTTTTGCACTGCGATGAATATTGCAACCGCAAAAACGATTCATTACCCATAGCTTCAGCGGATTGGGTAAAAACATCAACAATAGATAACCGAGATCAATCAACGCATTCATCTTAAGACCTTTGCAAACGATAACGGGAGATGAACCAGGCTTGTAAACACAGTCGCGTTAATGAGCTGAATATTGCCGCAATCGCTGCCCCCCACAAACCCCATATAGGAACACCAATCAGGCATATTGAAACATTGATGGCAAATACAACCAGTGTGATTAGCAATACCTGCCGATCTTTGTATTGACTGTAAAAAACCAACACTTGAGCTTCGGCAATAACATTAAAAATAAATGCAATTAATACCAAGGCAAACAGACTGTAGTATTCACTCACCAGTGGCATATTCAGATAAGGCAAAGCCAATGCAATGAATATCAACGCCAGTATTGAAAAACTCACGGCCGCTATGCTGGTATTGCGAAATAAATTCCAAACGAGTTGCCAATCAGGTTGGAGCTGATCAAAATTTTTCACCAATCCCGGACGCGCCACTTGAATCAGGCCGGTATAGATCAAATTACTCAGTGCACTTTGTATTTGCCAAAAAAATAAATAGACGCCGGT
>CAZICR010000122.1:0-8528 GCA_964537795.1 uncultured Cellvibrionaceae bacterium
TGTCCACTCATTGGCCAGTTATTGTAAGTACCTGCTTTTCTATCAACTACGTAATCACCATGGCCGTCATCTTCATTTAACGGAAAGTGATGGATCATCGCCAATCCACTTTGATTCTTAAATTTTGCCATCAAAGCCACATCATCCAGCGTGAATTGTTTGCCGAAAGGCATTGTCATGAATACACCGGAATCATTGGTGTAACGTTGCGGATCAGCTGGCGGAGTGGCATATCCGTAAGAGTCATTTTCGTAATCCGCCTGGGCACCATTGGTGAAAATAGTTTCTGCCGGTAATGACATTAACGAGAGCATATTGTCGTAACGTTTGTTACTCAGCCAATCGTTGCGGTGCACAGGACTGTACCGGTATTGCCAACGGCTATCATTGTTAACCAGGTTCCAGGGAGCTGTGTCATCCGTCAGTATTTTTGCGTCCCCATAGTTGACCGTTGGGACAGGTAAACCTTCCTCATGATAACTGGTGAATAACACACTGGCGTTAACTATACCGTCATTTCCATTTTTTCCATTACGTAGATAATCACGTAAAGCGAGCAGGAAACTTCGGCGTTGGTCGTACCACCAATTGTAATAATCTGCACGCAGGCTGGGGCTTTGGCGAAGTTGTGCTCTTGTGGGCACTGCTGTATTTCGACTGGCCGCGTAACGAGCACGTGCTTCTTCGCGGAAACTAATCGGCCAGGAACCAATGCGCGTCCTGAACCAGACACCGGCAAAAGTTGCATTGTTTTTGATATCCAGCACTGTGGCATTAATCAGTTTTTTCGCATCCGCCAATGCATCAGGATCGCTAACATCCACGCAGGCGACTTCGGCCCAGGCAAAACCGGTGTAATTCCGTTTATCTAGCAGTAAAGGCTGGCAATGATTTTGGTAACCGTAACTGGGAATACGGCATTTGAATTGTTGATCGCTACTGTCTTTCTCGCAGACATATCGATGATTATTCAAGGCTGTGCGGCACTCGGCGTCACCTGCTTCCCAATCAGTCGTGGAGCCAGGACATGAGGTGTTGGTAAAGGCACCGCCGCCGCCCATGGAACCGTAATATTCCAGATAAGGCATTACTTCCAGTCCATAACTATTAGCTTTAATGGTGATGTCATCCCAATAAGATAATCGTGAAGGACTGTACCAACTGCCTCCACCGTTATTGGTCACAGTAAAACCCTGGTTAAATCCAAACTCCAAAAGATCTTTGGTAAAGACGTTAAAGCCAAGAACTTTCGAGAGTTTCATTTTGTACTCAAGCCAACTAGCTTCTGTTGTTCCCTGACTGGTGCCGGTGGCCGGATTACAAATGCCCGGATCATCATAGCTAGAAGACTTGGGGTCTTTGCTCACAATACTGTCTCCACGCAAACACAAAGCAGTAGAATCATTCATTTCTTCACGCCAAAAAGTTTTGCGCCGAGGTAGATCATTAGGTGGGTAGTTCACTAATAATTGAGCAGATGCTGTGTTGTTTACAGAGTAAAGGCGGATCTCGCCAACGGCTGCACCTTCGTTGATTGGATTACCTTTGGGGTTAAACCCTCCAATCGCCACCCAGAAGCCATCATTGGGCCCCATCGGACGTTTGGTATCCACCTCGTTACGCACCGCCGCCAAAGGCTGGAAACGGTCATGCAAAGTGAAATAAAAACGATAGGTTTTCCATTCATTGGAATGCGGGAAGGCTAATGATTCAGGATTTGGAAAAGCGTATTGCTCACGATAATCGCCAAACTCCTTACCTGTTGCTACTGTTCTAACCAAATCAGCACCACGATTCAAAAAAGTAATTTGTCTGGGCAAATCATCCGGGTAATCAAACTCCAATACGTAAGCCTGACCCGGAGCCAAGCCTTTATTTTTACCCATTACGAATGCGGTATAACTCGCTTGCATACGTCCTTTGGGATATTCGGTATCTATCACGCCAACAATATTTTGCGGTGGTAAAACCAACGCCGTTTTGCCAAGGATTTGTTGGTTAACTGCTGTGCCTGCAGGTTCGGCTGCTACCTCACGACCATCGGGTGATGAGGGATGATAAGCATCTACCAAGGTTAAAGTCCCGAAGTCAGGATCATTTTTTGTCGTCGCCAAAGAGGAGGCAACTGAACTGTTGGAAGACGAGACGGAAGACGAAACTGAATTTGAACTGCTGGACGATGAAATAGATGTTGATACAGATGAACTGGATGAGCGTGAAGAATTGGAACTCAAAACACTGGCTACTGAGCTCGATGAACTAGTCCCTACACTTGAAGAAGAACTACTTATTGAACTTGATAAACTCAACGAGCTTGAACTTCTGGAACTGGATGTAGAAGTACTGGTTAAGGTCACCGATGAAGATATTGAAGAAGAAGTTACACTGATAGCAACTGATGAACTCACTGAAGAAGATGAGGTTTGAACACTGCTGGCTACCTGTTTACTGGACACTGTAGCTGAAGATTGATTGTCATCGCTGCCACCCCCGCCGCCACACGCACTCAAGATAACCGTCGACAAAAACACAAAGCCTGTTGCAAGCGATTTCGACAAAAAGATCGGGGACTGCATGGGTCAACCTCAAAAATTTTTAACCCATTTAGTCTGGGGTGAGGTCAGCAAATCCACAAGTTTAAAATGTGCCCCTAAGTGATGGTTATCGCATTTACCGAAAGAATGGCGATAGTTTTTTGCAAAAAAAGGAGAATTGATTAAGAAATTTTTAAGAAATACGAAATCGGATAGCCACTTTGTGAAGTCGCCCCGCAAAGTTACAAGCCTGCATTATGGCTCGCAGATTATCTGACAAAAAATCATTTTTATGCTTAAGACTCGAAAAGAACGTGAAACCTCTGCAATCAAAAAAACTGCTGGCAGAGTATTTATCACATCAAATAGGAACATGTTAAATTGCTAAAAAAACCGTATCGATATTGATTCGATACGGTTTTATGGATTGATATTACAAGACAGAAATTATTTTTGTTGCTGCTTTAATAAATCGCGAATTTCCGTCAACAGCAATTCTTCTTTGCTAGGTGCCGGTGGTGCAGCAGGTGCCTCCTCTTCTTTTTTCTTCATGCGATTAATGCCTTTAATCACCATGAAAATCACAAACGCAATAATTGTAAAGTCAATCAATGTTTGCAGGAACTTGCCGTATGCGACCAATACCGGAGTTTGGCCCTCAATAATGGCAGGTAAAGTCACAGCCAAATCCGAGAAATTCACACCACCAATCAAGTAACCAATTGGGGGCATAAACACGTCCCCCACCAAAGACGATACTATTTTGCCGAAGGCGGTTCCAATGATCACACCGACTGCCAAATCAACAACATTACCCTTAATGGCAAAAGCCTTGAACTCTTGAATAATACTCATAGTTTTTCCTCTAGTATGTGGTTTCGGTTTTTAAAACGCCTTTTTTATACGCTGATTTTTATTTTGGTCAATCAGATTTTTAAATCTTCCCAGATTGCGTCAATTTTTTGTTTTACTTCTGCATCCATTTCTATGGGGGTACCCCATTCGCGATTGGTTTCGCCGGGCCATTTATTGGTAGCATCAAAACCGATTTTGGAGCCTAAACCAGAAACGGGTGAAGCAAAGTCGAGATAATCAATAGGCGTGTTTTCGATCATGACGGTATCCCGGGCTGGGTCCATACGTGTGGTCATAGCCCAGATAACGTCCTTCCAGTCCCGCGCGTTAACATCATCGTCAGTGACTATGACAAATTTGGTGTACATAAACTGCCGCAAAAAACTCCACACTCCCATCATCACCCGCTTGGCGTGGCCGGGATATTGTTTCTTCATAGTGACCACCGCCATGCGATAGGAACAGCCTTCAGGAGGCAAATAAAAATCGACAATTTCTGGAAATTGTTTTTGCAAAATGGGCACAAAGACTTCATTCAATGCAACGCCTAGAATTGCAGGCTCATCTGGCGGACGGCCGGTGTATGTGCTGTGATAAATCGGATCTTTTCTATGCGTAATTCTTTCAACAGTAAACACCGGGAAATTATCGACTTCGTTGTAGTAACCTGTGTGATCGCCAAAAGGACCTTCGGGTGCCATATCATTCGGCGCAATAAAACCTTCAAGAATAAATTCGGCGGATGCGGGCACTTGCAAATCGTTGCCAAGACATTTAACGACTTCGGTTTTGTCGCCGCGCAATAATCCAGCGAAACCATATTCCGACAAAGTGTCCGGCACCGGTGTGACAGCTCCCAAAATTGTCGCAGGATCAGCCCCCAATGCAACAGCAACCGGGAAATTTTTTCCGGGATTCTGAATTTGAAATTCACGAAAATCCAAAGCACCGCCACGATGCGAAAGCCAACGCATAATCAATCGGTTTTTACCGATTTTTTGCATGCGATAAATTCCCAAATTTTGTCGCTCTTTGTGCGGGCCACGTGTAACCACTAATGGCCAAGTGACCAATGGTCCAGCGTCGCCAGGCCAGCAAGTTTGAATGGGCAATTTATCCAGATCGACTTGATCACCTTCCAGCACAATGTCTTGGCTCGGCGCTTTGCTTAGAACCCTGGGTGCCATATTCAAAACCTGTTTGAAAATGGGCAATTTATCCCAGGCATCTTTAAAACCTTTTGGTGGCTCAGGTTCTTTTAAAAACGCAAGTAATTTTCCTACTTCGCGAAGCGCTTCAACCGATTCCTGACCCATACCCAATGCAACACGCTCAGGTGTGCCAAATAAATTTCCGAGAACAGGAATTGAATGACCTTTGGGATTTTCAAATAAAAGAGCGGGGCCACCTGCGCGCAAAGTGCGGTCGCAAATTTCGGTCATTTCCAAATAAGGGTCAATTTCTTGCGTGATGCGCTTTAATAAACCGCGTGATTCAAGCAGAGTAATGAAGTCGCGAAGGTCTTTGTATTTCATTTATTTTTTTCCCTCACCCCAACCCTCTCCCAGAGGGAGAGGGAGCTATGTTTCAAATTGGTTATGCAGGGAGTCAATCCCCTCTCCCTCTGGGAGAGGGCTAGGGTGAGGGGAAAAACTATTTACGTTTCATCGACATAAAGAATTCATCATTAGTTTTGAAATCTTTCAATTTGTCGATCAAAAATTCTGTCGCTGCAACATCTTCCATATCGTTTAATAATCGGCGCAGAATCCAGGCGCGTTGTAATTCATCTTCACGCATCAATAATTCTTCACGACGGGTACCTGAACGACGAACATTGATTGCAGGGTACACACGTTTTTCAGCTATTTTACGATCCAAATGCAATTCGAGATTACCCGTGCCTTTGAATTCTTCGTAAATCACTTCGTCCATTTTTGAACCTGTGTCCACGAGAGCTGTAGCGATAATACTCAAGCTGCCACCTTCTTCAATATTACGCGCAGCACCGAAGAAACGTTTTGGACGCTCAAGTGCGTGCGCATCCACACCACCGGTTAACACTTTGCCTGACGATGGGATAACAGTGTTGTATGCACGCGCCAGACGGGTAATCGAATCGAGCAAAATCACTACGTCTTTTTTGTGTTCTACCAAACGCTTGGCTTTTTCGATCACCATATCGGCGACTTGTACGTGACGTGAGGGCGGCTCATCAAATGTCGATGCAACCACTTCGCCACGCACAGAGCGTTGCATTTCCGTCACCTCTTCCGGGCGTTCGTCGATCAGCAACACAATCAAATGGCATTCAGGATTGTTGCGCGTAATCGCCTGCGCAATATTTTGCATCATGATAGTTTTACCGGCTTTTGGCGGCGCCACAATCAAACCGCGCTGGCCTTTTCCTATGGGTGCAATTAAATCGATGATGCGGCCCGTTAGATCTTCTGTT
Source organism: uncultured Cellvibrionaceae bacterium (assembly GCA_964537795.1). Lineage (GTDB taxonomy): Bacteria > Pseudomonadota > Gammaproteobacteria > Pseudomonadales > Cellvibrionaceae > Cellvibrio. The sequence continues at coordinate 5,845 of CAZICR010000122.1, forward strand.
GAGCCGTTGCCCGCTTCTAGTGGCAAACGAATATTGGGGAAGAGTGGAGTGAGGTTTTCAAACAGGATTTTGTTGCGAGAGCTTTCAGGTTTGTCGAAGTTAATATCGTTGACTTTTAACAAAGCAAAATAACGTTCACCTTCCTTGGGTGGGCGAATCTTGCCCGAAATCGTATCGCCCGTGCGCAAATTAAATCGGCGTATTTGACTGGGTGATACATAAATGTCATCAGGCCCAGCGAGATAGGAGCTGTCCGCTGACCGAAGGAAACCAAAGCCATCGACCAAAATTTCCAACACTCCATCACCGTAAATATCTTCACCACTTTTGGCATGGCGCTTTAGGATATTAAAAATGATGTCTTGTTTACGCGAACGAGCCATGTTTTCCAGGCTCATTTCATCAGCGATTGCAATTAATTCTTCGATGGGTTTCTTTTTAAGGTCGGTAAGATTCATAAGTTAACTTTATGGATGGTTTGAGGATGTTAATTTGCGCAGAGATAAAGGCTACACAGAAAAATTAGTTAGGTTTTTATGTCCGTTATCGTGAATCTGATAGAGGATCCAAGGAGGTATACAGCAGATGTTTGGAGTATAGCGGCGATTCCTGCCCTGTCAAAACAACGCGGGCCACCTTTTGAGCGGCCCGCCAAGATTACAAAGATGCGTTGATAAAATCAACTAATTGTGGTTTTGCGACAGCACCAATTTTGGTTGAGTGCAGTTGACCCGCTTTGAAAATCAACAATGTCGGAATATTCATCACACCAAATCGTTCAGCAGTTTTACGATGAGCAGCCACGTCCAGCTTCACAATTTTCAATTTTCCTTGATATTGCTCGACTAAATCGTCCAATACCATGGCGATCATTTTACAAGGACCGCACCAGGCCGCCCAAAAATCAACTAACACCGGAATATCGGAATTTATGACTTCCTGATCAAAAGTGTCATCGGTTGCATGTACTATTAAAGCATTTGCCATACTTAACTCCCCACTAAAAGGCTACTTCGTCATTTGAACTGCATAATAAAGATGGAGACTGCCACAGAGCAAGGAGGAAAAAACAATAATTACTATAAAAATTCACTATTCGCATAATATTCAAGACTTTTTACCCAAACCGGCAGACTCCATGGCAGCACACAAGGCATCCAGTGTCACCGGTTTGGAAATATAATAATTCATACCGGCTGCGAACACCGCCTCTCTGTGTTCCTGCAAGGCGTGTGCTGTCAAGGCAATGATGGTTGTCGTTGGGCGCATCTGGTTTTGTTCAAATTGTCGAATTTGTCGAGTGGCCTCGAAACCATCCATTTCCGGCATTTCACAATCCATTAACACCAGATCAAAAGAAGAGCGGTTATCCATAATTCGATCAACAGCAATTTTCCCATTTTCAGCAAATTCAGGTGTAATGCTGAGTTTACCCAATAAACCTTTGATCACCATTTGATTAACGGGATTATCTTCAGCAACCAATACCTTCAAGTGTGAAAATTGCAAATTATTTCTTTTCGATTCAACCACAGCAATTTTTTCAACTGATTTTCCATCAGCAAACAAATCCATCAGATTATGATGCAATTTTTTTATAGAAACTGGTTTACGCAATACTTTTAGAATCGTCAATGATGCGATTTGTTGCTGATCGAAATAAATATCGCCTGAACTCAACAAAATCAAAGGTAATTTAGTAAACTCGGGAATCTCACGGATTTTTTCCAGAAAATCCAGTCCAGTTGAATCCACCAATTCCTGATCAACGATTAAATATCCATAAGGTTCGCCAGAATTGACTGCTTGTTTCAATCGGGCAACGCCCAATTTTGCAGTTGTTGCTTCATCAAGTGGAACACCCAGAGGATTTAAACGTGAAGATATAAAATGGGCCAGATATTCATTGGATTCAATCAACAAACCACGAATCAATTTTAGCTTGTCATCAACGATAAAGGATTTGTTTTCGGACAAAATCGCCAATTTTGCAGTAAACCAAAAAGTGGAGCCCTTGCCTTTTTCACTATCAACTCCAATTTCTCCGCCCATGAGCTCAACCAAGCTTTTACAAATTGCCAAACCCAAACCGGTACCACCATATTTGCGCGTAGTGGATGCATCCGCTTGATTAAACGATGAAAAAAGGTTTTCGATTTTATTCTGGTCTATACCAATACCGCTATCTTCTACGGCAAATCTAAGCAAAATTTGATTGCCTTCAGTTTGTATGCCGGATACTGTCAGCGAAACAAATCCTTCCGATGTAAATTTAAACGCGTTGCCCAGCAAATTAATAATAACTTGACGCAATCTGGTTGGATCGCCATTAATTTTTGTCGGCACAGATTCATCCAATCCACCAAATAGCTCCACACCGCGCTTGCTTGAGGTTGCGCCAAATAATTGCACGCAATTTTCAACCAATTCATCCAGATCAAAATCAACAGACTCCAGTTGCATTTTACCGGCTTCGATTTTTGAATAATCCAGAATATCGTTGATGATGGCCAATAAAGTTTCACCCGAACGATGAATCACATCAACATAGTGTTTCTGGTTTTCATCCAGAGGTGTATCGCGCAACATTTCCACCATACCTATGACTCCGTTCATGGGTGTACGGATTTCGTGACTCATAGTTGCTAAAAATTGACTCTTGGCCCGACTGGCATCTTCTGCAG
>CAZICR010000123.1:0-8385 GCA_964537795.1 uncultured Cellvibrionaceae bacterium
GCCTTGGGATTGGATTTATCAAATGTGTTTTGCGCAACAAATTTATAAATATATTCACCGCGAGTATCATCGCCGGAATAAATCGCCACTTCACCTTGATCGCCCACCACTAGAGTCGCACATTCACGCGCATAGCGGCCCAGTGCTGTGCGTTTTTTTGGAGTTGAATGGGGATCAAATGGATCAAATTCCACTACCCAACCAAAACGATTGGGTTCATTCACGAAACCATTAAACAATTGCTTGTCGTCTGGCGTTGCATCAAAACGTGGATCAACCGTTTCCCAATAATATTTACTGCTATTTAATTGATTGGAAATTCTATAGCGTTTGTGCGATACCCGTTGCTGCCAATCGCCAGTATTGCGATTCACAAAATAATTATTCCAATTTTCTTCGCATATTAAATAAGTGCCCCAAGGCGTTTTGCCCATAGAACAATTATTCAAAGTGCCCAGCACGCGAGTAGCTGTTGGATCCTGCGCGGTTTTTAAATGTTCCGAGCCTGCTGCCGGGCCAGTAATTCCCATAGGTGTATTAGCGGTTAAACGGCGATTGAACGAAGAATTTTTTACGCGCTGCCACACACCTTGTTGATCGCGTTTAATTTCAATCACACTCACGCCGTGGGCTGCCTGTTCTTTTAAGACTTCATTTTTTGGTCGATGAATAATACCTTGAGCATCCAGTGTTTCAGTTGGGCCATTGGTGTGCAGTGTAGGATTAGTGTACTCATGATTGATCACCAGCAAACCATGATCATTCGGTGCCTCGGCAAACGGAAAATACGCCATGCCGTCATGATTCTGTCCGGCTTGTAATTCTTGTTCCTGCCAAGTGTTGGTGGCATCGGCTCGCCAGGGCGCAGCGTCTGCAACCACTGGATCACCCCATGAAAAAAACGCGCGAGCTGTGTAACCTTCGGCAACAATCACTCGATCAAAATCCTTTGCATCTTGAATAGCGACTGAAGTGAATCCTATCTTGGGCGGATTTTTTTTGATCGGAAGAGAATATGATTTTTTTTCACTGATTTCACAGCCGGATAAATTTCCGCCCAAAAATCCACTGAGAGCCAAACCCAAACCGCCCTTTAATAAAGAACGGCGGCTGGCAATGACATCGGACAACCAGGTGTTGTCTGAAGGGTTTACCGGAATATCATCGATATCGGTTATTTTGTTTTCTGATTGGTTAATCATCTTTTTACTCAAGTGACAATGCAGTACGAATTTTTTTCCAACTGACGTATTTAAAATTCTGCGGTGCTTCAGGCATGACTTTGTGACCGTCTTGCACCACTAACATACCTTCAGTAAACACTCCGCCGAGATCGGCGTGAGTCACTTCAAGGCCATCGGTTTCAGAAACGCCATCAATGCCACTTTCTGCATCAAGATCAACACTCACTATGCCGCGTGTTTTATAAGGTGCTGTTGCCTCAAGAATGACGTAGCTGTTATTGCCCTGGCTAGAGACCACAAGATAGTGTTTGTTTTTACCCTGATAGATTGCCAAACCTTCTACATCGGCAACCAACAAATCACCCGCGCGCATAATCAACTCAACTTGATCGCCTGCATTGGGCTCAGCTCCAATTGTCCAAACGGCTTGATCTTCTTCACCCACAAACAGGCGTTGGTTTTTGTCATCTGCGACACAACCTTCCGGCTGGCTTTTTACAAAAAAGCTGCGCACTTTTTTACCTTGCCATATAAAACTATTTCTATTGTTTTGATCAACAACCGCAGCTAATTCAATTTGTTGAAATTCACCACTTTTTGCATTGGGAATTGCGTAAGTAATGCCTTTGTTATTTTGATACAAACAAAATCCATAAATTTCTTCAAGATCAGTGGCCACACTGCCGGAAAAGGTTAACTTGCCATTTTTGGGATCAATAGTGTAAATCGCCAAACTATTGTCATCGCGATTGGTTGCGACTGCTATGTCGACAATTTTCTTGCCAAATTGCACGCCATAACGAACATCAACATTATTTAATTTTCCGGTATTGAAATACTGCAGTTCACGACCTTGCAAATCGTAGACAAATAATCCTTGTTGTTTGTTAGTGCCTATCACCAAACTTTTGTGCGGACGTTTTTTATTGACCCAAATGGCAGGATCATCGGCGGCATCGCCAAAACGGGCCATAACTTGTGTTTGTGCATCAGGGGTGATGCTGACAATCTTGTGCGATTTTTTTTGCGACCCTGGTTTCCACGGCAATGATAAATATTGATTTCCGGTTTTTTCGTCGCCCACTACCAATGCAAGCGAATCTACGCCTGTGCCAGTTGCTTTCACTATCTCGGGTTCATCTGTGTTGGCAAGATTAATTAACTGCTGTTGACTGAACTTGCCCTCACTTGTGTTGTAAATCGCCAGTTGTTTTTCTTCAGCAATAGCGGCTACCAATCCTTGCGGTATTATTGCCAGCGATTCCACACTGCCGGGTAATTTTCCAAAAGGTTGTTGCAAATCGACTATCTTGCGACCCGGTGCTGATTCTTCTGATGCGCCTTGCGCCCAGATGCCAATATCTTCTTCTGCGATAAATAATAAATCTTGTTGGTCATCAACTGCACAGGCCTTGCTATTGGGTGCTATGGCTAAACGGCGCAGTAATTTCGCAGCAGCTTTGCCATTTTTATCGACCACTAACCAGTGTTCGGCAGTCCCGCGTTCATCCAACAAATAAAGCGACAAATACCCCTTCACCTGACTTAAACACAAACTCTCAATTTTAAATTCCGGTGTAGGAATGCGAAGTAATTCGCGCAGGCTTCCGGTTGATGGATCAAGCGCAATCAAAGCCGCCTGTTGCTCAGGTAAAAATAAACTGGCGGCAACCAATTCGGATCTGCTGGTTTTTCCATTCTGTAATGTCACCGGGTAACGCCAATCCAATAATTCAGCGGATTGATTTAATGCGGCAAGTGATTGACCACTTGAATCACGCCAATGAATTTCGTCATCGACTGCAAGAAAAGTGGGTTGTTGCTGATGTTGAAGTGGTAAAGGCGCCAAGATTTTAGCTTGGAGTGAATCGACCAAAGGTGTTTGCGCAACAGCAGAAAAACAAAAGCCTGCGAATAAACAAGCCACTAAATAATGTCGTGAAGGGATCATAATCAAAACCTTTTTATGGGATGGCTCGCCAGAGCCATCCTGACTAGAGTATCGGGGTTGGACAGCAATTAAAACTGCATAAAGGTAATGCCGAGTTTGTAAGTCGCACCGTAGCTCTCGTATTGCGCGTTGTATTGCGCATCTTTCACATAGGAATAATAAACTTCATCGGTTAAATTCAGCGCTTCAAAGTGCAACTTGATGGAATCTGTTAAAAAATATCTCAGTGAAAAATCCAATTGCATTTGATCATCAACATAGGTGTCGAAGTCAGCGTCCATGGGCTCGAGTACTTCCAATAAATAGTTGGACTTATAGTTGGCGGACAAACGCATGCTGAGTAGGTCAGATTCATAACCGATCATAAAGTTTGCTGAAATATCGGATTGGCTGGGCATAGGAATATCGCGCGCGACAAATTCGCCATCATCATAACCGCCAATTTCTGCAGTTGAATCGACAAAGGTTGCATTGCCACCAATCAACAAACCATCCCAAGGGGAGGGCAAGCTGGTGAACTGTTTGGATGCCGCTAATTCAATTCCCGCTATATCGGCTTTTTTGCCATTCACAAAAGTGACTGCTTGATCAAAATCTTCATAGCCAGCAGTACCGCCCAAATCTGTTTGATAAACAAAATTGTCGATGGATTTATAAAATACAAATGCCGAAATCACACTGGCCAAGCCGGGATAATGTTCAATACCCAAATCGAGGTTGCTTGATTTCAGCGATTTCAAATCGGGGTTGCCAAATTCTGCTTCTATATCGCCATCGTCTTCTTCAATTAATCGACCCGGAGACAATTGTGCGAATCCGGGGCGTACTACTGAATGAGTCCAGGCAGCACGCACCTGGGTTTTATCGCTGATGCTGTAGCGAACATGTAAAGCCGGCAAAAAATAATCGTCAGAATTTTCAAAAGATCGCGTGCTTGATAACTCGGTATTAGCATCAAAAGAATTTCCCTGGGCAGTAAAATCCGTATTCTCGTAACGCACACCTGACAGAATACGCCAATTATTAATATCGACATGACCCATCACATAGGCAGCACTGGTATCTTCCGTTATCTCATAATCACCGATACTACTTTCCTCCAGATCATCTTCCAGTTCACCGATGGTAGATTTTATAGCGCGTGAATTAATTTGATTGCCAAATTGACCCAAGCTGTAATCCACTGGCGCTCCTGAAAAATCACTCAATGAGGTATCACCGGTAAAATCTTCACTCACCCAAACAGTCATGTCATTATCTTTCTTGCGCGCTTGATGCTTCGCACCAAACTTTAATTGTGCGGAGTTTCCTGCGAGCTCCAATTCACGAGTGAAATCCATATTAAATGCCGTGCTTTCATCATTGGTATCGGCACTGCCCAGTTCGACTTCATCCAATGTATAACTGGATGATTGATAATATTCTGCGGGTGCTGTGATCAATATTTTATCTGTATTGGTGTAAGCGAGATCAAACACTTCATCAGCAATAACATCACCATCAATTTTAAATACAGCGCCAGCAACATGTTGCGGTTCGTCTTCGCCGGATTTGCTGTAGGCAAGGCGATAATCCAATGTCCATTTTTCCAGACGGGTTTGTCCACCTAAAGAAGTGGAGAGAATTTTTTGTGTTTCAGTGCGATCTTTTAATTCACGTTGTACCTCGGCGGTATTCAAATCACCCTCTGCAACCGATGTACCTTCCCAATCCCCTTCGTCGTTTTCTTCAACAAACGCAATAACATTCGCCAAACGAATTTCCGAATCGGTGTATTCGCTGTAAAGATTGCGCCAATATAAATCGGTATTATCAGTGGGTTTGTAATCCAGATTTAATGTAATGCCCGAGCGTTCGCGGGTGATGCGATAATCGCGTTGCTCCATTTCTTTCAAGAGCGCTTCGCCATCTTCAAAATCCCATTCACCACCGGTTTCGACATTATCAGAACCGAAATCGCGTTTAAATGAACTCACACCAAAGGCAACGCCAAGATTATCTTCATCACCGCCTATGCTAAATTGATTGCTGGCAGTCGCTGAAATTTTTGGACTGGTTTCTTCGGTGTTTTCGTCGTAACTGCCTTCTGCAGTCAGCTGATAAAAAAATCCATCGCGATCAAATGCTGACAGACTTTGCACATCAATACTGCCGCCGAGTGAATTGGCATCCATGTCAGGCGTTAAACTTTTGGTGACTATCAGGTTTTCTAATAAATCAGAAGGAATCACGTCCAAAGCGACTGCGCGGCGATCAGCATCAGGGCCGGGAACACCCACACCATTAATAGTCACTGCGTTGTAATCCGGGCTCATGCCGCGCACACGCACATAACGACCTTCACCTTGATCGCGCTCAATTGATAAGCCGGGCAAACGTTGCAGCGATTCAGACACATTGGTATCCGGAAATTGACCAATCGCATCAGCCGATACAACTGTAATAATATTATCTGCACTGCGTTGTTTATTGAGTGATTTATTCATGCCGGCGATTTGGCCAATTACGATGATATTTTCTACAACACCGGATACACTTTTTAATTCAAAATTTTCACGAGTAGTTTGGTTGTCCTGCACCATCACTTTGCGCTGCAGATCATCGGCACCTATATAACTGGTCACCAAGGTGTAGTTCCCCGGTTTAACATCAAGAAATACAAAACGTCCATCGCGCTGACTCACGGCTTCTCGATTTAATTCCGCGATGCGAATTTTGACACCTTGTAATGCAATTCCTTTTTCGGTGGTTTTAATTTGCCCTTCAATACGGCCATCGGCCAACACATTTCCTGTAAGGCAAGCAATAGCAACTGCCATAATGGTTTTGGAAAATGTTTTAGGTTTGGATACATTTTTTTTCACAGCGATTCCCCGTTCAGTTTTGTAGTCACCTGTCATAAAAAAATTAATCAGGTGTTAGACGGCGCCAAACTAGGGGGAATAAATGACACTTCTGTTACCAGTGGGGTTAGCTGCCAACAAATAGCCTGAGCTGATTTGACTCCCTGTCGCAGGCAGGATGTTATTTCTTTTCATTAAATGTTTTTCGTCACATTCATTAAATCGTCCTGTTCATCAAATTGTCATACTCATCTGATATCGATATTTCACTTTTATTACTATTCTGTGAATTGCTTATGTTGAAACACCATAAATGGAAACTGTTTATTGTTGGCATGAGCGCTAATCTGGCGTTGATCGCAAGCCTTGCCGTTGCCGATTTAAAATTGCTGGCAGAAATAAACTGGTTGGATGTACTCAGTGAGGGTGGTGGTGCTGCGCTGGCTTTGGTCTGGCTGGGATTAATTTTACATAGCCGCCCTGCGGGGCGAGTGACGCAATATTTAAGTTTGGGATTAAGCGGTATTTTTCTGGCAGGATTTCAGGATTTGCTCGATGAGTTTATTCGTTTTCCCGATACGGTCCTTTGGGATCATTGGATAGAGTCGGGTTGTATGCCACTAGGTTTGATTTTGCTGACACTGGGTATTTATCATTGGCATAAAGAGCAACTGAGTATTAATGAACAATTGCGTAAACGTGAGCGATTGTTTCGCGAACATCGCAACCAGGATTTCACGACCAGTTTGAGTGGCGCTGATTACTTGCGCAAACAGTTACTTCAGGCGCTACCTGAACATAAAAATGCTGCGCAATCACTCGCATTGTTATTTATTGATGTCGATAACTTCAGCGAGGTTAATCATCGTTATGGTCATCAACAAGGCGATCATTTATTACAGTCGCTAAGTGAATTGATTCTGTTGAATATTCGTCGCAGTGATTTGTTATGCCGTTACGCGGGCGACAGATTTGCCTTGATATTACCTAACACCGGGCGCGTGATTGCAGAAAATATGGCTCGTGAAATTTCTTTATTGGTTCAGCATTTTGCTTGTAAAACGACTCACCAGAATGAAAGCCTTTCTATTTCAGTCAGCATAGGTGTTGCAGTCAGTGATATTCATGCTGATTCGGCAGAAACCTTGATCGATCGCGCTAATTTGGCACTTTTGCATGCCAAGGAAAAGCGTCGTCAAGCCTTCCATCGCGCTGCTTGATGAGTATCATGACTGTTCAAGAGATTGCAGCCTATTATCAGCCTTGTCGTTATTTTGAAAATGACACAGCATTTATTCCCGCTCATGAGTGGCCACTGATGCTGATAGATCTTGCATTAAGTCGCGGTGTGGAAGAGCACAAGTTATTGCGTGGAACCGGAATTTTTCGCGAAGATATTCTTGGCAGAAATTTGTTGCTGTCGCCGCAAGATTGTTTTCAGCTCATCAGTAATATGCAAAAACATATTCAGAGTCATGAACTGGGTTTTTTGTTGGGGCACAGGTTTTTTTCTACACAACATAATGCTGTCACAACCGCCATGAATAACGCGGCTAACTTGCAAGTGGCAATCGATATTTTACTCGATCATCAGTTACAACTCATGCCGCTGCTGAATTTGCGCCGCAGTTATGAACAGGATCGTCTGGTTATCTATTGGCAAGATACTTGTGGTGCAGAAACTTCGATGATTTTTTTATTGGAAATGATGTTCACCGCACTCAGTTCAGTGTCTCGCTGGCACAGTGGCGAAAATCTACCCTGGCAATTTTATTTTACGCAGAAGAAACCGGCTTATATTGAACAATATGAAGTTCATCTGCATAACAACCTGCATTTTTCCAGTCATGCCAATGCCATGGTGATTGGGCGTGACTATTTATACAGTCCCTGGAAAAATCATTGTGCTTCCAGATTCACTAATGCCTTGGAGACCGCCGATCAGTTAAATCAAGCCATGCCTTTTCAGCGAGGATTTTTAAGCGAGATCTATCATTACCTGCACAACAATATTTCGCATAACCCGAACCTTGAACAAACAGCTGATGCATTTGGCATGAGCAGTGCGAGCCTTAAACGAAAACTGAAAAAACATCATAGCCATTTTCAAGAACAATACGATTTGGTGCGCAAAGATCTTACCCTCTATTGGTTAAATGAGCTTGGTTGTAGCAAAGAACAGGTTGCACAGAAATTACATTTTTACGATGTAGCCAATTTGCGTCGCGCATTCAAGCGATGGACTGTTGAAAAGACTGGTTAATTTTTTTTGCTCAATTCTCTCGTCATCCACGCGAAGGCGTGAATGACGATGAATTTTGATTTATACAACAATATTTAATTATCTGTTTTCAGTTTTTTCTGCTGAACTTGTTGTGAGCAGATCATTCGATGCATACCAAAAGCC
>CAZICR010000124.1:0-5898 GCA_964537795.1 uncultured Cellvibrionaceae bacterium
GTCCTATTTCAGTGTTGAGACTTTTTTCTGAATCCAGATCGACACTGGTACCGTTATTGTTGTTGATTACATCTTCAACACGCGGTGGACTAAAACCTTCATGCACACCACCAAAGAACACAGTGTTGCTGGATAATTTATACGTCACACCAATTCCGGCGAGTGTTTCGGTTAAAGAAGTTTCGCCCTCAGCATTATTCAAATTATTAGTGCGTTGATACTCAATATTTTCTTGTCTGACACCGGGGGTGATAGTCCAATCTGCAACAGAAAAACTATTTTCGATAAACCAGGATTTAGCTTGTGTATCACGTTCGTTGTTTTCTCTGACTCCAGCATTAGTGCTGGTGCCGGGTGTTCTGCCGTTGGGTGTATCGGAATTGATTTGCAAACGATCTTGGGTTTCTTCCTGATAACGCGCGCCCAATTTTAATTCGCCCAATGCGTGACTAATCGATAAACGCGGCTCGATGCCTTTAACATCATAATCGCGCAAACGACCTTCATTTCCACAGCGGGTGTTGAGGTTGGCCATGCTGCCACAGTTCACGTCGCTGCTGTCATTAGGGCGCTGACCGGAATTGCTGGATTGACGCCACCAGTCGCGATGAAATTCGCTGTGATAAACCGCCGTGCTCAAATCAATATTGGAATTAATTTGCCAATGATGAACCACTGACTGGCCTGAACGAGTTGCTGAAAAATTGTCATTGATAAAAGGATTTTGTCGTGGCGACGCAATATATTCGGCGAGTGTTAAACCGGAATAGGGCACGTCAGAATCTTCTTCATAGCGCGTCGCTTTAAAAGTCACTGAGTGGTTTTCGCCGAGTTCTTGAATCAGTTTCAGGTTGTAGTCCTGAATATCAAACTCCATGTTCTCGCGAGCGCCTTCAGCTTGTTTGCGAACAAACTGAAACAAAACGCCAGTTGATTGACCTGATTCACCGAAGGTATCGCTGACTTCACCGTAAGTTTGCAAATAACCATCAGTGCCTGTTGCAAAACGCAAAGTGCCGCCTAGATCATCCGAAGGATTGGGGGTGATGTAATTGATCACACCACCAACTGTGTGCGGACCATAAGCAATCTGCGCTGAGCCTTTTAACACTTCGAGGCTTTCGAATCTTTCAATGGTTGGATGGTAGTAACTCGCATTGTCGCCATAAGGGCTATAAGCCAGTGGCAGGCCATCTTCCAGTAATAGGACTTTGGTTGAGCGGGTGGGGTTTAAGCCGCGAATACCAATGTTGGGACGCAGGCCAAAACCTTCTTCTTCACGGGCAAACACACCCGGCGCCTTGCGCAGAATCTCGTTGATATTAAAAGCGCGGGCTTCTTGAATCTCGGTTTCCTCAATCACAGTGGCTGAACCGCCGATTTTTGATAGCGACAGGTCGTCACCGATTATCACCAGGCTGGGCGCTTCAGAATCTGATTTTTGTTGGTCTTTTGGGTCTGCAAACCCAAAAGGACTAAGGGTTACTAAGGCGAGCAGGCTGTAGCTGGGGAAGTTTCTGTAGGTCATGGCGATAATTCTGCAAGTGGATGCGAGGCACTATAATTTAAGAGCTGGTATAAATTGAGAGGTGTTATTTTTATTTAATCTATATCAGATGTAAATAATTTTTATTTGATATAGGGGAGTAATTTGTTGCCTATGGAGGGATAAGGCATAATGCGCGCCCTTCTAACCACTATTTTCCAAGATCTCATAAAGATACGACTATGACTAACGATACCCATGCACACCTGTCCAATCATGAGGATGACAACAAACTGATTACCGAGCGCCGCCAGAAGTTAGCCGCCATTCGTGAAAAAGGTAATGCCTTCCCCAATGTGTTTCGTCCCAGTGACAAGAGTGTTGATCTGCAAACTCAGTTTGGTGAAAAGACCAAAGAAGAGTTGGAAGCTCTGGATCACAAAGTCAGTGTAGCTGGTCGTGTGATGGCTAAACGCGGCCCATTTATGGTGTTGCAAGACGGTGAGGGTTCTATTCAACTTTATGCCGACAAAGCGGCACAAGAAGTTATCAAGGAGAAGTGGGGCGTCTGGGACATGGGCGATATTGTCGGTGTTAAAGGTGCGCTGCATAAATCGGGTAAAGGCGACCTCTACGTCAATCTTGAAGAGTTTCAATTGCTGACAAAATCCTTGCGTCCTTTGCCGGATAAATATCACGGTCTTGCTGATCAGGAAATCCGTTATCGCCAACGTTATGTAGATTTAATGGTGAACCCGGAGGTGCGTGACACTTTCCGTTTGCGTTCGCGGTGCATTAATTTTATTCGCAATTACATGTCGGGTCGCGGCTTTATGGAAGTGGAAACGCCGATGTTGCATGTGATTCCCGGCGGCGCTTCTGCAAAACCTTTTGTGACTCATCACAATGCGTTGGATATGGACATGTTTTTGCGTATTGCACCGGAATTGTATTTAAAGCGTTTGGTTGTCGGTGGATTTGAACGCGTGTTTGAAATTAACCGTAACTTCCGCAATGAAGGTGTGTCAACTCGTCACAATCCAGAATTTACTATGATGGAATTTTATCAAGCCTATGCGGATTACAAAGACTTGATGGATCTCACCGAAGATATGTTGCGCAAATTGTGTATTGAAGTCATGGGTACCAGCACATTGAAATACCAAAACAGTGAATACGATTTTGGAAAACCATTCGCACGTTTGAGCATGTTTGATTCAGTGTTGCATTACAATCTGCAAATTACTGCTGAACAGCTCAGCAGTGTAGAAGGCGCTACAAAAGCCGCTGAAGCTTTGGGTTTAAAAATTAAACCTGGCACTGCACTCGGAAAAATTCAAACAGAAATTTTTGAAGAAACGGTTGAGCATAAATTGGATCAGCCTACATTTATCACTGAGTATCCCATTGAAATATCGCCACTGGCACGTCGTAATGATGAAAATCCTGCGGTTACCGATCGATTTGAATTTTTTATCGGTGGACGTGAATTAGCGAACGGTTTTTCTGAGTTAAATGATGCAGAAGATCAAGCCGAACGCTTTATGCAGCAGGTGCGTGAAAAAGATGCTGGTGATGACGAAGCCATGCATTACGATGCCGACTTTGTTCGCGCATTGGAATATGGCTTGCCACCAACAGCAGGCGAGGGCATTGGTATAGATCGTTTGATTATGCTGTTTGCCAACGCACCATCCATTCGCGATGTGTTGTTGTTTCCGCATATGAGACCGGAGTAAGTTTTAAAAGCCTTGCCTCTAACCTTCTCTTGGAGTGGGATATTTCCCCACTTTGAAAAAGGGGGGTTAGGGGGGATTTAAAATCTCAGAAAATTTGACCATTTTAAATCCCTCCCCCGCCTCCCTTTTTCAAAGGGAGGAGCAATAAAAAACGGATATTAATCATGATCAATAAATTACGCCTCGCTATTCGCAACGATCTGGAAGCCTCCGCCGAAACCCGTCAATTCGGTTCAGGTTGGATAAGTGGATTTCTTGCGCTGGTAACTCAATTGCTGGATTATTGTTATTACTCAGCCAACGCTTTCCGCAATGGTTTTCAATGAAAGAATTGGCAGTGGTGCATAACCAAGCCATTTTTTCTCTGATCATTCAATCGATTTTAGTGATTGCTTTTTTATTGGCAATCATCAATCTGGTTTTACGTCGCAATAAAATTTTAGGTTTCAGTGCAATCACTTTAGTGTTTGTATCTTTGCTTGTTGGGCAATTAATTGATCCGCAAGAACAGCATATTGCAAATGCCTATGCATTGGGCTTTGATTGGTTTGTGTTAAATATATTGCTGACAGGTTTATTGTTTATTCCCCTGGAAAAATTATTTGGACGTTTAACCGATCAACCTTTGTTCCGAACTGAGTGGCGAGAAGATTTATTTTATTTTTTATTTAGCAGTGTATTAGTACAAATCATAAGCTTCTTGTCATTATCTCCTTCTATGTTTATTTTAGAAAGCACAGGTTCCTGGAGCAGCTTTCGACAATTAGTTGCAGAACAGCCACTGGTATTACAAGTATTGGAAATAATGCTGCTGACAGACTTTGTACAATATTGGTTTCATCGTTTGTTTCATGAGATTCCATTCTTGTGGCGCTTTCATGCTGTACATCATTCTGCACAAAAAATGGATTGGCTCGCGGGTTCACGCATGCACATAGTTGAAATTGTCGGCTTGCGCGGTTTAACGATTATTCCTATGTTTATTTTAGGCTTTAATCAGCAAGCGCTCAGTATTTACATTTTGCTCGTATATTTAAATGCAACTTTTGTTCACGCTAATGTGCGATTTAATGTTGAATGGTTAAAACCTTTTATAGTGACTCCACGCTTTCATCATTGGCATCACGGCATTGAAAAAGAAGCCATCAATGTAAATTACTCAATTCATTTCCCTTGGCTAGATAAAATATTCGGCACCTATTACATGCCGCCACACCAGTGGCCAAAAGGCTACGGTATTGGTGGGCACCCAGTACCTAATGGTTATTGGAAGCAATTTTTGTATCCGTTTCAGAAGAAGAAAAAGAAATAGAATTCTACACAATAAAAAAGCGCCCTAAAGCGCCTTTTTATTGTCTATTTTATGATCCTCTGCCATTTCAAATCCGTCCCCGAACGCCACAACCATTCAAGCGGTCCGTAACTAAAGTATTGTAGCCACCAGCGGCAGAAGAAAATTTGTAAACCGAAAATCGCAATCGCCAGTAAAGCGTTTTCGGCTGGTGAAGTGAGTGGGAAAATTCCTAATCCGACATTAAAGAAAATAAATACTCCAATCAGTGATTGCATCAAGTAAGTGGTTAGAGCCATTTTTCCGGCGGGCGCCAAAGTTGATAGAAATTTGTACCAGCGTACTTTCATCATCAGTAATGTAAAACCACTGATGTAGATAAGTGCCAAACAAAAATTTAATGCGTCGAACCACATGCCGCTAATCCAGGCCAGTAAATGATTGCTTTCAGTTTGCATTTTGCTGATTATCACAGCAGCAGCCATGAGCATGCCAAAAATTATTACAACTAATAATGTCCAAGCCGATTTTTTACAAATGTTTTTAAATTTTTCTCTATGTGTTTCAATGTCTTCAAACCAGCGCCAACGGCCAGCCAGCATGCCTAACAGAAAAAAGCCCAAGGTAATCCAGAGTCGTCCTGAATTTATCTGGTAAGCGAATTTAAAATAAATTGCCTGAATATTGTGTTGAATTATTTCGCTGAAATTGGCTTGGGATATGGTAAACAACATGGCTTGGGCATCCTGCTTCATTTTGGAATCCATTAAAGGATAATGCTGGAATCCAACAATGCTAATCAATTCAACAATTTTACTTGGAATATTCAAAACTAATAGCGAACCAATAATTAATAATGCTTTGTCGCCGAGATGACGGAAAAATAGCAATAGAAATCCCAGTGGAACATAAATCGATAAAATATCGGCACGCCAGAAGCAGTGATGCATAATAGCAATTATGCCGAGAATGCACAGTCGCCATGCAAATCGTGCAGCCACATTAGGATAACGTTGTGACAACGACTGCATCTGGATGTAAAAACTTAATCCAAATAAAAATGAAAAAATCGCAAAGAACTTTGCATTGACCAGCAACATATAAATCGTATAGGTTAAACTGCTAACGGCGTCCTGATACAGCTTGTAATATTCCTCCGGCAAGGGGCCGCCAGCAAACCAACTAATCATATGGGCAAAGAAAATTCCGAACAGTGCGAAACCCCTTAAAGCATCAATCGTTAAAATTCTGGAACTATTTTGGATGGGAGCTAGTAGCATAGGGATAATCTTTAAGAGTTATTGTTGTTTTAGACAGGATATGTTTTATATTGGATTCAACAAACAAAAAATAGTGATAAAACAGGAATCATTCAATGTTGG
>CAZICR010000124.1:5908-8328 GCA_964537795.1 uncultured Cellvibrionaceae bacterium
TCTGACCTTAACCGCCAGACAAACGCTTATCCAAAGACGAAAAACTGCCAGGCTGACTACAATTTCTGTTTTTGTCGCCTTGATGGTTGCTTTGTTACTGGGCGAATGGATTCTTTGGGCGCTGGGTATTAGCATCGATGCGTTTCGCTGTGCAGGTGGATTGGTGCTGATGATTATTGGCATAGGGATGTTGCAGTCCAAGGGGCATTCCTTGATGGATGCGGATGAAGATGAAACGGTGGCGTTGGTTCCTTTAACTATGCCTTTGCTTGCCGGTCCGGGCGCCATGAGCGCGGTCATTGTTTACGCGCATAAATCCAGTGGCATTTTGCACTATGGACTCATTGCGTTCTGCATTCTGCTTGTGTGTTTTTTACTTTGGATGTGCTTCAAGCTTTTACCCTGGTTTGGTCAGCATCTGAGTCAGCGAAGTGTCGTGATGTCAACGCGAGTGATGGGGCTATTGCTGGTCGCCATTGCTGTTGAGTTTATTGCTGGTGGAATTAAGGGTTTATTTCCTCAGTAACCGCAGCTAATTTTATATAGCGATGACAGGCGCTGTATTCCGCCTTGTTGTTAATTGTTGTTTATTTATTTCAAATCCGAATGATGAGAACAATGTCAAGGTTTGCATGAAATCTATTCGTTAAGATGCATGCTCGGGAGCAATCTAGCCAGTTGCTCTGTTTTCCGATTTTTTGATACTAGGACTCATCATGAAAACTATCAAAACGCTTGTAAATTTCTTTCAACTTGGCCTGCTGATTTCACTACTTGGCGCCTGTGGCAGTGAAGCCCCACAGTTTGATGAATCCTCCGGTTCCAGTGTTAATGGTCAAGTTAAATCATCGTCACCTCTTGTAACCTCTTCCTCCGTTAGCTCAACAAGCTCCAGTAATGAGACACACGCCAGCTCTACAGCAACTGCTGAGCCTTTGGCTGCTGATATTTATGCTTCCCAGTGTGCCTCCTGTCATGGGGATAAAGGGCAGGGTGCTACCCATGGCAATCTCAAATCCTGTAAGACTTGTGATAGTTATGATCTGCTGGTTGCAAAAATCGATGAGTCTATGCCATTTGGAAAGCCACAGTCTTGCGATTTGGAGTGTAGTCAAAAACTTGCTGCTTATATTCGCAGTGAATTTGTTGGTGCTAATGATTCTTCAGTTGCTACTTCTTCCAGTTCCAGCTCTCGTTCTTCGAGTTCGCAAACTGTTGTGGTTGTGTCTTCATTGTCCAGCAAGGCTTCCTCTTCATCGGCGGTGACAAACATCTCCTCGTCAAAATTCTCAAGTATTTCCAGTTCTTCCAAGAGCAGTAATTCGGTTTCTTTGTCATCAAGTTCGACAAGTTATCAAGGCGATGTGGCTCGCGGAAAGACACTTTATGAAAATACTGCCCTGGGGTGTGTAAATTGCCATGGAACAGATGGAAAGACTTCTGCGTTAAAAGTAATAGATCCAACCAAAACAACATACAGTTCTTTGTCTTTAGCTGAATACATTAATAAAGAAATGCCATCTACCGATCCATCAGCTTGTGTGGGTCAGTGTGGCTATGACATAGCAGCTTATATCAAGACTTGGGTTGCAAGCTCCAGCTCTTCGTCATCCAATTCCAGTAAATCCAGCTCGGTGTCGTCGAGTTCTGTGTCGTCCAGATCATCCAGTTCTAATTCGTCAAGCTCCTCGGTCGCGGGCAGTGTGATTTTTTCCGAGACATTTGAGAACGGAGCTGTGAACACTCAGCCTGCTGGTTGGAGTAATTTTATTGGCTGGGTAGCGAATAACAGCAACACGACTTCAGGGAGCCAGTACGCATTGATTGATAATGCGAAATCTTACAATGGAAGTAATTCTATACACTTTAAAGGCGGTGCTGCTCCTGCACAGATCATACGCCAATTACCGGCAGGTACTCAGCGTCTTTATACTCGCGCTTATGTCAATATGAGTGTTGCGATGGGTAATGTTCAAGGCGATAACCATGAACATATTTTCGGTACGCGTAGAACTATTGGAGATGCTGGCCAGGAAATCCGTGCCGGTCAAATTAAAGGGGTTCTGGGGGTCAATCAGGTTCAAAGTGACAATATTTCCCCGAAAGCAGATAAATGGAACAGCGGTTTCCAAATGGCAGCTAACACTTGGTATTGTGTTGAAACTGCATATTTGGCTGACCAGGCTTACGACACATTCAATATGTGGGTAAATGGTAACCTTGTGCACACGGTTGATTCTGCGGATGACTGGAATAATGGTGCACTTGAGGCCGACTGGATGGCTGATAGGCTTAACTTTGTATTCTTCGGTTTCCATAGTTTCAGCAACCGTAATGCCGATGTATGGATGGACGATATAGTGGTATCAACAGCGGCTATAGGTTGTGGATCATCTGTTTCAAGCTCCAGTTCAGTTTCC
>CAZICR010000125.1:0-8307 GCA_964537795.1 uncultured Cellvibrionaceae bacterium
TTTGGGTGTGCAGATTCGAATATTTTTTTGGCGCCCCAATTCTCCTTGTTCAATTCGTACCTGACTTTTTGCAACAGCAAACTCTTCACTTAACCAGTCAATTAGCAAGGCATTTGCTTTGCCATCAACAGGTGGCGCTTTAATCCGTAATTTCAACCTGTCACCATGCAATCCCGAAAATTCATTTTTACTGGCATTAGGTTGAAGATGGCAAAACAATAACAAATCTGCATTTTGCCATTGAAAGTGGGATCGTGACATTACCAGTAACCAATAACTACCTTGGGTATCACCCCCAGATACGCGGCAGCTTCATCGACCAGCATGTTAACAATATTCAAGCACAGGAAAACAAAAATAGGCGAAATATCCAAGACGCCACCCAGAGGCGGAATTAACTTTTTAAATGGCTTGGCAAAAGGTTCAACAATTTGGCCAGCCAGATTAAACAGGGGATGATAGGCAAGCTGCGGAAGAAAACTTCCTATAATGGAAACGATCAGGGCAATAAATACAATTCCGGTGATGTATGTAACTGCACCCAGTACACCCCAGATAATAAGCAATAGAGGATTCGCTGAAAATATCGATGCACCCAATGTTAATAATAACAATGTGGATGCGAGATACTGCACAACAACAATCAACACTATTGATGCTAAATCAATACCAAAAAAACCTGGAATAATTTTACGAAATGGCCGCAATAATGGCTGTGTGCCTTTGACTATTGCTTGTGACAGTGGATTATAAAAATCTGCCCTGATCAGTTGCAAAAGCAACCTCATAACAATAAAGAAAAGTAACACCGACATCAGGGTATACACAATCAAATGAAATATGCTGCTGATCATAAAAACTCCAAAATTTATTCGCCCAACAAGGCAGACAATTCTTCTGCACGATTGCTGCAGGCCTGCATTGCATTTTTTACTGTTTCGCGAATCCCGTCTTTTTCAAATGACAGAATCGCTTGTTCGGTTGTACCTTTCGGCGATGTTACACGACGACGCAACTCAACAACATCCAGATCACTTTGTTTTGCCAAATTTGCGGCGCCAAGTGCTGTTTGCAAAGTGAGTTGTGTCGCAACGTCTCTCGACAAACCCTGCTCAATTGCAGCCTCGATCATAGCTTCCATAAATAAGAAATAATAAGCAGGACCTGAACCCGAAACTGCGGTAACGGTGTTAATCAGGGATTCTTCTTGCACCCAACTGACAGTTCCCACCGCCGATAAAATTGAATTGGCCATTTGTTTTTGCTGCTGATCGACAAACGAATTGGCAAATAATCCCGTTGCGCCGAGCAACAATTGGCTGGGCGTATTCGGCATGCAACGGACGATTGAATGATCTCCATTTAACCAACGCAATAAACTACTGGTCGTGATGCCAGCTGCCAGCGAGAGAATCAATGGTTTGTGTTCCAAAGCTGTCGATATTTCGCTGGCAACCTGCTTCAATATTTGTGGTTTAACCGACAAAATTACCAGATCTGCATTACGCACAGCTGCAAGATTATCCAGCGTAATATTCACAGAAAATTCCTCTGCAACTTTCTGCAAATTTTCCATCCGCGGCCCGGATGCAGTGATTTTTTTTGCATCGTATCCCTGCTTGATCAACCCGCCAATAATCGCTTTTGCCATATTACCTGCGCCGATGAAGGCGATTTTTTTATCTATCATATTGATTCCGCTTTTCAAATTATGTTTTTGTTTCTGTTATTTTTTCTCTTGATCCAAAAATATCCGTTCCCACTCTTACCAATGTTGCGCCCTCTGCAATCGCAATTTCCAAATCGCCAGACATGCCCATGGATAAGCTATCCATAAAATCGTACTGATTTTTTAACTCAGCCATCTTACGAAACGCGTTGCGTTGCTGGTCAGGATTATCACCGGCAGCTGGTATTGCCATTAATCCACGCAAGTGTAATCGGGGAAGTGATTGTACAGCGGTTACCAATTCCGGTAATTCCTGCAGGCTCACTCCGGATTTGGTATTTTCATCATCAATGTTGATTTGAATGCAAATATTCAGTGGCGGTAATGACGCCGGTCTCTGCTCCGATAATCGCTGGGCAATTTTCAACCTGTCGATACTGTGAACCCAGGAAAAATTTTCAGCAATCGGCTTGGTTTTGTTCGATTGTACAGGCCCGATAAAATGCCATTCTATATCCTGAAGATCAGAAAGTTGCCGTTGTTTATCCAAAGCTTCCTGTAAATAATTTTCACCAAACAATCTTTGTCCGGCATGGTAGGCTTGGCGAATTGCAATCGCTGGCTGGGTTTTACTGACCGCGATCAGGCGCACAGTTTCCGGTTTTCGACCCGACTCATTCGCTGACCTGATCATTCGCTCGGTGACTTTCCGCAACTTGTCGTCTATCTTTTGCATATCGTACAGCCATTAAATTGTTGTGCTGACTGAAGCAGTCGCTGACAAGAATAAATATTGTCCAATTGATATAAGGTAAAACTCATGGATATTACTGAACTCCTGGCGTTTAGTGCCAAACAAGGCGCATCTGATTTGCACTTGTCTGCTGGATTACCCCCAATGATCAGGGTTGATGGTGATGTGCGCAGAATCAATCTGCCGCCCATGGAACATAAACAGGTTCATGGTTTGATTTACGACATTATGAATGACAAGCAACGCAAGGACTACGAAGAATTTCTGGAAACCGATTTCTCATTTGAAGTTCCCGGTGTTGCTCGTTTCCGGGTGAATGCATTTAACCAGAACCGCGGTGCCGGTGCCGTTTTCCGTACCATTCCTTCCAAAGTATTAACTATGGAAGAATTGGGGATGGGTAACGTATTTCGTGACATCTGCCACGTACCTCGCGGATTGGTGTTAGTAACCGGCCCCACAGGTTCGGGTAAATCGACCACACTTGCTGCTATGATCGATTACATTAACGACAATCGTTACGAACACGTATTAACTATCGAAGACCCGATCGAATTCGTTCATGAATCAAAAAAATGTTTGATTAACCAACGTGAAGTTCATCGCGATACTCACGGCTTCGCTGAAGCCTTGCGCTCTGCACTGCGTGAAGACCCGGACGTCATTCTGGTGGGCGAGATGCGTGACCTGGAAACCATTCGCTTGGCATTAACCGCAGCAGAGACCGGCCACATAGTCTTTGGAACATTGCACACCACATCCGCCGCCAAAACCATTGACCGTATAGTTGACGTTTTTCCCGCCAATGAAAAAGCCATGGTGCGTTCAATGCTATCCGAATCACTTCAAGCGGTCATATCGCAAACATTGATGAAGAAAAATGGCGGTGGCAGAGTGGCAGCGCACGAAATTATGCGTGGTACTCCGGCAATTCGTAACCTGATACGTGAAGATAAAGTGGCACAGATGTATTCTTCCATCCAAACGGGAGCGAGCCTGGGTATGCAGACTATGGATCAATGTCTGGCCGATTTGGTTGCACGCAGAGTCGTCGCGCGCGATCAAGCCAAAAGCAAAGCCAAATTCCCGGAAAATTTCTAAGTAAAGAAACAAATCCCTGAGCTCCCCTTTCCAAAGAAGGGGGAATTTGAAACAAAAATTAGCAGGTACTTATTATGGACTTTGATCGTTTATTAGCATTAATGGTGGAGAAAGGCGCATCGGATTTGTTTATCACTGCCGGCGTTCCTCCCTCAATGAAAGTCCACGGAAAAATTTTGCCAGTAACTGCAACTCCACTTGCACCCGAAAAAGCACGCGAGCTGGTGTTAAGTGTGATGAACGAAAAACAGCGCATAGAGTATTTGGAAAACAAGGAATTAAATTTTGCCGTGAGCGCGCGCGGGATTGGTCGTTTCCGTGCCAGTGCTTTTTATCAGCGCAATTTAACTGGAATGGTTTTGCGTCGCATCGAAACCAAAATCCCCACTATTGATGAATTAAGCCTTCCGGAAATCGTCAAAGAATTAGCCATGACCAAACGCGGCCTGATTATATTTGTCGGTGCAACCGGTACCGGTAAATCCACGTCGCTTGCTTCCATGATTGGCCATCGCAATAAAAATTCAAAAGGCCACATTATTTCAATTGAGGATCCAATCGAATTTATTCACCAACATGAAGGCTGCATTATTACCCAGCGAGAAGTGGGTATAGATACGGAATCATTTGAAGTCGCGCTGAAAAATACATTGCGTCAAGCACCTGATGTGATTCTGATTGGTGAGGTGCGTTCGCGCGAAACCATGGACCACGCAATTGCCTTTGCTGAAACCGGTCACCTGTGTTTATGTACGCTACACGCGAACAATGCTAACCAGGCGCTGGATCGCATCATTCACTTTTTTCCCGCTGACCGTCATCGTCAATTGTGGATGGATTTATCACTCAACTTAAAAGCGATTGTCGCGCAACAATTAATTCCAACCCCTGATGGCAATGGTCGCCGCGCCTGTCTGGAAATTATGATCAATACACCACTGGCACAGGATTTAATTCGCAAGGGTGAAGTGGCGGAATTAAAAGATTTAATGAAACGCTCTACTGAATTGGGAATGCAGACTTTCGATCAGGCGCTCTACAATCTTTACGACAATGGCGAGATCACCTACGAAGATGCATTGCTCCACGCTGACTCACCCAACGACCTGCGCCTGATGATCAAGCTCGCCAGCGAAACCGATGCCAATTATTTGTCTCATGCTGCTGATAGCTTGTCGATACAAACCGAAGAACAAAATAATCGCGGCAGGATGTTTTAATTAGTTGGAAGAGCGTAGCGACTTCCGACATTTTGATGTTCGAAATAATTTGTCGGAAGTCGCTGCGCTCTTCCAACCTACGTTGAATTTGCCAACCAATCTTCCAATAAAATTCTGGCGGCAATTGAATCGACTGGATTGTTTTTATAATCGCGGGAACCACCCTGTTCAAGGACTTCGCCTTTTGCAGCAAAGCTGCTCAGACGCTCATCGATCATTTCGACTTTTATTCCGAATCGGCCGTGAAGGCGATTAGCGAATTTTCTTGCGCGTGTGCTTAATTCACTTTCACTGCCGTCCATATTTAACGGCAACCCAACCAATACAAGATCCGGCTTGAATTCTTTTAATAGTTTTTCGATTTGGGTCCAATCAGGGATGCCGTCTTTTGCTTTTAATCCAGGCAAACTATTTGCGGTTTTGGTAATCGTTTGCGCGGAGGCAACGCCAATATTTTTAGTACCGTAATCAAACGCCAGTAACACTTTTATTTGATCAGGCATGCCCTGCGGAACCTGACATTAATTGCAAATCTATGCCGAGTGATCTGGCGGCTTGAGCC
Organism: uncultured Cellvibrionaceae bacterium; assembly: GCA_964537795.1. Classification (GTDB taxonomy): domain Bacteria; phylum Pseudomonadota; class Gammaproteobacteria; order Pseudomonadales; family Cellvibrionaceae; genus Cellvibrio. Next base: position 5,307 of record CAZICR010000125.1, read on the forward strand.
CAGCGCTTATCGACCGGAGTATGAAAAATAATATTTTTATCGGCGGGTACAGTTAACCATGAATTAGCAGCGATTTCCGATTCCAATTGACCTTCACCCCAACCGGCATAACCAAGGGAAATTAAAAAATCCTGTGGACCATTACCTTCTGCCATTGCGGCAATAATATCGCGCGATACGGTCAAGCTGATTTCATCTGAAACTTTCAAAGTGGTCTGCCACTGTGTTTCACCTGTATGCAACACAAATCCACGCTCGGGTTGCACGGGCCCACCCGCCATGATGATTTGTTCGCCATGACTGGCGTTATCTTCCAACTGCATTTGTGCAAAAATTTCTTTGAGTTGCATGGGCGTCGCTGTATTAATAACAACACCCATTGCACCTTTATCACTGTGCTCACAAATGTATGTCACTGTGTGTGAAAATGAAGGGTCGGCCATTCCAGGCATCGCAATCAAAAAATGATCGCGCAAACTACCTGGCGTCAATTCTTCTACTTGCGTTAAAAAATCCAAATCATGATTCATAAAATTAATTTGCTGTTGTGGTGATCGAACTTTCTTTACCGGTAATTTCAAAATTCCAGGTACGGATTATTTGCAATCTATCGGCATGTTTACGGATTTCTGGAGGAAAAGGGGCATAAGGAGCTGCCAATCGTACGATTTGTCTGGCGGCATCATCCAGCAAGCGCTTGCCGGATGACTGCATTACCTTCACTTCAAAAACCGAACCGTCAGGGTTAATTGTCACTGACAATCTTAATTGACCTGTGATGCGACGGGTTAACGCTTCGCTCGGATAATTACGGTTGCCAACCTGTTCAATTTTAGTGCTCCAATCATGCAAATATTGTGCGTCATAAGTGGCCTTGGTGGATACCGAAGTCAAGGTACGAATACGTGGGCGTTTCGCATATTCTTGCCGCTGTTTATCAAGCTTGGCTTGCAAACTGGCAAGATCATCAACTTCCAGGGGCTGATCTTCTTTTGCTCCATCCACTTTTTCTTCCTGTAAATTGGGATCCGGATTTTTTTGCTTGCTGACTTTGTTATCCGCCACGGATTTTGTCGTTACAACAACTTTTTGTTTATCGACTTTATCAGACGCTTTTTGCTGCTGGGGTATAGGATTTACTTTGCGAATTTGCGCATCGGCAAATTGTGCCCGCTTGTCCGTCGTAAGCTGCTTGGCCTCGTCAATGGTGCCACTGGCTTCCTGATTATGCTGTGCCAGAAAATCCGCTTCTTCCGGCGTCAACGCATCTTTATGCGTTGCCAGGGTGATATCAATGGTGTGAGACGTTTTATCAGGCTCAGGTAATTTGAATTTCACTTCCAGAATAATAAATGCGTGCAAAACAATAGCAATAAACAAGGTAAAAACGAGGCGATCCGATGCACCCACTGTTGATGGCAAACTCACGGCTGAACCTTGCGGATCAGCGTGTCGCTCAGTAATTATGTTTTCTTTCGGTCTGGCTTTACTCACAAATTATTTGCCTTGCAAACGCTTTAGAATAGCGTTGATTAAACGTCCACCTATATCGGTGTTATAGGCTTTATCAATTTCACGCGCACAGGTTGGGCTGGTCACATTAATTTCTGTCAGATAACTTCCTATTACATCCAAACCCACAAAGAGTAACCCTTTTTCTTTCAGCACAGGTGCCACTTGTTCGACTATCCAATAATCCTGTGACGTCAGCGGTTGTGCAACACCTTTTCCACCTGCCGCCAGATTACCACGGGTTTCCCCCTTGGCCGGAATGCGAGCAAGGCAATAGGGAACTGGTTCACCATCAACAACCAATATTCGTTTATCACCTTCGGATATCTCCGGGATATAACCCTGAGCCATTATGGTTTGTCGACCTAAATTGGTCAGGGTTTCCAGTATCACACTCACATTGGGATCATCGTGCCGACAACGAAAAATCCGGCTGCCTCCCATACCATCGAGTGGTTTGAATATGACATCGCCATGCTGGTGATGAAAATCACGCAGCGCCAGCATATCGCGGGATACCAGTACCGGGGGGCAACATTGCGGGAACTGGGTGGCAAAAATTTTCTCGTTACAATCGCGCAGGCTGCGCGGGTCATTTACGACCAAAGAGCCCTGTTTTTGCGCGGCTTCGAGTATATAAGTACTGTAAATATACTCATTGTCAAAGGGTGGATCCTTGCGCATCAAAATCACATCCAGATTACCTAATTTAATTTCTTGGCTAATTCCAAGATGAAACCAGGAATCTGGACTATCCTTGACACTGAGGTTGCGAGCATTGGCATAGGCATTACCTTGCCGGAGATACAAATCTGCCTGCTCCATGTAGTAAAGTCGCCACCCACGATTTTGGGCAGCGAGCAAAAGTGCGAGGGTTGTGTCTTTGTGAAACTTGATGTCAGCGATGGGATCCATCACCACACCGAGAGAGATAGACATAGGCGATGCTCATTCAAGTGGATGGAAAGTGCGCAACCTTAAGACCAGATGCGATTGAAAGCAAGAACAGGCATGACAGAATATTCTGTGCTAAAAATTATGCAAGACGAACAGATTGCTCATATATTCAAAAGCTTATGGCGAAACCTTAAAAACTGTGTTAAAAGTTTGTTATAACTAAATCTGGCAGTTACTATCGGCAGATTTATAACCGACTGAACACCTCCGTCGGCTTTGGTACACCCGAAAATCGACAATCAACCTGATGAAAATGCAAGGTCAGTGTATGGAAGTAACTTACGAAAGTCTCAAAGTGATGGTTATTGATGACAGTAAAACCATCCGTCGTACCGCCGAAACGCTGTTGAAAAAAGCCGGCTGCATGGTGATCACCGCAACTGATGGCTTCGATGCCTTGGCAAAAATTGCCGACACCCGCCCGGATATTATCTTTGTTGACATCATGATGCCGCGTCTTGATGGTTATCAAACCTGCGCGCTGATCAAAAACAACAGCGAATTCAAGACTACGCCGGTCATTATGTTGTCC
>CAZICR010000126.1:0-8191 GCA_964537795.1 uncultured Cellvibrionaceae bacterium
GGTTTCTGTTGAAGGAATCGACGAAAAAGGTGTGATTACCAGCGGGACTTTTTCACCCAGTCTCGGTTACTCTATTGCGCTGGCGCGGGTGCCCAAATCCAATGCCACAAAATATCTAGTTGAAATGCGCGGCAAATGGGTCAGTGTCGAAAGATGGAAACCCAATTTTGTTCGTCATGGCAAATCCCTTATTTAATATTTATTCAATCCTCTATCATTCATAGGACATTATCATGAGCGATATTCGCAAAGAATTAAAATACCTGAGCAGCCACGAATGGGCACGCGTTGAAGAAGATGGCACTGTCACCATCGGCATCACTGATCATGCGCAAGACGCATTGGGTGATGTGGTATATGTTGAAACACCCGAAGTCGGTAGCCGCGTGAACGTTGGTGAAGAAGCTGGTGTTGTTGAATCAGTAAAAGCAGCGTCCGATATTTATTCCTTGGTTTCCGGCGAAGTCATAGCCGTCAACGAAACACTGCAAGACTCACCCGAAATAGTTAACAGCTCGCCTTACGATGAAGGCTGGTTCTTTCGCGTTCAACCCGATGATCTTTCCGAATTGGACGATGCAATGGATCCTGCAGAATATAAAGAAATGTTGGAGTCAGAAGACTAACAACACCAAATAAAAAACGGCGGAATTTATCCGCCGTTTTTTATTTTTTATCTACTTGATGACTCTGCAGATAGTGCTTTTGGAAAAGTTTCATCAAGGGTTCGTTGATATTGTTTGGATCAATTTTCCCGTCACCTCGATAGATACCAAAGCTTTCTTCATGATAAACATGGTAAGTGTTGGTAATTTTTCGCTCTGCAATAATAGCGATCATATCCTCTACCCAATTTAATCCTCCGCGATCCTTTTCAAAATTCGCTTTGTACAAACCCCACTCACCCAGATATAAAGGGACATTATGTTTACGTCCCCAAGCTAAATGTTTATCGACCACATCTTCAAGAAATTTTTTCGTGTGGCGCTTTTTGGGATCAGGCCAAACACCGCCATCTCGATTGCGCATGTAATCGTCCCATTCTGCAAGCTGGTGTGTATAAAAGTAAGGATCGTACACATGAAATTCGTAAATTAAATTTTCGCCTTCAACCAGCACAAAATTCATTTCTTTATCGCTATCCCAATTTTTCTTTACAGAATTCACGCGCTCAATAAAGATAGGATGTTTTTTATCTACACTACGAATTTCATTGACAAGTTTTTGGGCCAGGGTTTGCCATTGTTGTTTACTTTTTGAAACGCCGGGCTCATTAAGTAAATCATACCCCATGATCACAGGCTCATCTTTATAACGTGTTGCTATAGCTTTCCAGAGTGCAATCAATCGTTTTTGATTTTCTTCCTGATCCCACAAGGCCCAACCATTTCCCGCAGACTGAAAACCGCCTTGGGGAATATGTACATTCAAAATCAAATAAACGCCATGTTGTTTTGCCCAACTGACATTATCATCAAGCCACTTCCAACCATCATCCAGGTAATGATAAGGCTTACTGTCATCCTCAAAGGTTTTGTAATTCAGATAAAAGCGAACCAAATTCATTCCCATTTTTTTTACACGAAGAAAATCTTCTGCAGAATGATGATCCACTGGGATCCTGTCGTTGTTCCAGACACGATTTCCAAATGCAACACCTTTAAAGAAAATGGGCTCTCCGGCTTCGGTTACTATCTCAGTTCCACTGGCATGAAAAAAAGTGAACTCAGGCGAATTGGCCAGTGCAATGCGGGACTCTATGGACAAAAACAGAACCACAATAAACAACAATATTGATTTAGAAGACACCATAGCATCACATCCAGAAACAGAAGTAAGATTTACGAATTTTATTAGTGTAATTTTTTAGGGTGTATCAAAAGAAATGTCGGTATAGGCACAGAAAAGTTTTCATTATTTTCTGTGCACATTTGATAACTTCCCTCCATTGTCCCTGTTTCCGTTGCCAACATAGCACTGCTGGTATAGGTAAAACTGGAACCCGGCGCCAATACCGGTTGCTGCCCTATAACCCCTATTCCCTTGACTTCCTGAATTTGATTGCGATTGTCCGTGATAATCCAGTGCCGACTGACTAATTGAACACTAGTGGCGGATTGATTGGCGATGGTAATTGTATAAGCAAAAACAAATTGCCCTTTTTCTGCGACTGATTGTTCTTCCACAAAACGAGTTTTTACCGAAATATCTATAGTGGGATTCATGTCGCTTTCATTAAGTAAAGTTAACTATCTGTGCGTATTTATAAATACTATTGACGAATTTCTTGCTGAATTACTTTTATCTGGCGTGGCCAAGGGCCGGATTCCCTCTGCTTGGCCGGTAATTTGGCAACAGCAGATCTCGCTTCAGCATTGGAGACAAAGTGTCCGGTTACTACCACGTACCATTTTTTTCCTGCACGGCGCGTTTCAAAAATTAACAAATCGGATTTGTTGGTTTGGGAGTTCACAAAATCCTGAGCAGATTTCAGATTACTCACACCAAGAATTTGAATGGTGAACTGCGACGAAGACCATGACAAAATTTCCTGTTCATCTGCACTAAATTCACCAGCAGACGGATTGGATATTCTGGGTTTGGGTTCAGTTAAACGGGTAATATCGGCAGCAGTAGATGTAGGGTTATTTTCAATACTGTTATTGGCTAAAGCTGCAGTCTCATTTGCAGTTGTTTCATTTGCAACAACCGTCTCTTTGATTTCATCTATTTGCACATCAGCAGCTGGTTGTTTGGGAATCGTGCTTGAAGCAGCAGAATCGGCAACAGTTTCACTCACATCCGGAATATTTTCTGCAGGGAGCTGATTAATTGATACCTCAGGTAATGACTGAAGAATGGGTTCCAGAGGTGTTTGTGTATCCGCTATCGGCTGCGAACTTTCAGCCACAGCAACTGAAGACGTAGCAACAACATTGGGAATAGCCACCAATACTTCTGTATTTTTTTCCGGTTTATCAAGATACAGATAAAACACACCAGCAACCGCAATCACCGCTGAAATTGCCATAATATGAAATAGCGGAAAATTAAAACGCCGGCTTTCGGATTGCGGAAGTACTGACTGTAATAATTTATCTTGTGCTGATTCATGAATCAGTGACAATTGCCCATGAGCTTGTCGCCACCAAGGATCAACAATTGCTTCTGTAAAAATTTCCGGCCCCAGATAATCAGCCATTTCCATACGGAAATTAAGGTAATCAACCGTCTCGGACAAAGTAAAAGCAGGCAAATGAAAATCACTGATTTGTAAATTTTCTGACTCAATTCCGCTTACTCGAGACACCAATACCGGCTCACCCACCAATACAATATGCAAAGGATAAGGCTGGGGTTTATTTTCGAGTAGCGAACCAAGAACCGCAACACATTGAGCATCAAGATGCTCTGCGTTATCAATAATTAATAATACCAATCCATCACTTTCTGCTTCCTGATTTAACGCATGCAATTCGATAAATTTTTCAATTTCGTTAATTAATTCATCAATAGATGCAGCTTCATTAATCTCAAGATTAAATGATTCAGCAATCGCCCTGAGCAATTGCTCAAGTGTTTGTCCAAGGCTCAACGCCAGAAAACATAAATGATCATTTTCTTCCAATGAATCCGCCAAAGCATGTGCAATGCGTGTTTTTCCTACTCCGGCCTCACCGGTAATAACCAATAACTGATTGCTGAATTGGCAAAGATGTAATAACTGATCCAGAACTTGGCGACGGCCAGCAGCTGTAAAAAGTGGAAAACTGTAGTCATCGGAAAAAGGATCTTCCGACAAACCATAACGTTGTCGATAATCACTCAACAATGAAGAGTTTTCGTGTGCATCATCAAAATTATCTGCATCAAATAATCCGGCCTGGATACCCACTGAGTCAGTATCGGATAACCGATTATCTGCCTGTGCACGCAAAGGGGACTCTGGTGTCATAAGTTAACCCTCACCCATCTCAAAATTAAGATACAGCCCGACAAGCTGCAAAGGTTTGATGCAAAAGATTTGAGTCTATATCACTGGTGATTTCCGCTTTACCCATAGACTCTAATAAAACCAAGCGTAAGCGTCCATCCAATACTTTTTTATCAACTCCCATTAACGACAAAAATTCTTCATCGGTCATATTGGCTGGCGATAACACAGGCAAATTCGCACGTTTCAATATTGTAATTATTCTTTGCAAATCTTCCGCACTGATTTTTCCGCGACGACAAGATAGGTCAGCGGCCATCACCATCCCGGCAGCAACCGCTTCTCCATGCAACCAATTACCATACCCCTGTGCCGTCTCTATAGCATGACCGAAGGTATGACCCAAATTTAAAATCGCACGCAGGCCACTTTCACGTTCATCCTTGCCAACGACAAACGCCTTGTTTTCACAAGAACGTTTAACAGCATAGGTGAGGGCCTCTTTATCTCGCTGCATTAATGCATCAATATTTTTTTCAAGCCACACAAAAAATTCGTAATCCGAGATCAAACCGTATTTGATCACTTCTGCAAGCCCTGCAGATAATTCCCTGTTTGGGAGGCTAATTAACAAACTGATGTCAGCCAAGACTAATTTTGGCTGATAAAATGCGCCAATCATATTCTTACCCAATGGATGATTAACGCCTGTCTTGCCACCTACAGAAGAATCCACCATGGATAACAAAGTCGTTGGAATTTGAATAAATTCCACACCTCTTTGGTAAGCAGAAGCCGCGAATCCTGCCATATCACCTACCACTCCACCCCCCAAAGCAATTATGGTCGTACTGCGGTTATGGCGCGCTTCCAATAATTTATCAAAAATGCCGGACCAGACCTCAAGCGTTTTAAATTTTTCTCCATCGGGAAGAATCACTTCATCAAGCTGATAATTCGACAATGTTTTTTTTAATTGATCCAAATAAAGTGGTGCAACGACGGCATTGGTCACTACACAAATTTGGCGTCCCTGAATGTATTTACCAAGGAGTTCTGAATTTGTAATTAAATTTTCGCCAATACAGATTGGATAACTACGATCAGCCAATTCAACATGAAGAACTTGCATAGAATTAACCCGAAAACAGGACGCGGACACTTTATCACAAAGTCACCGGGCATAGAGCTATGCAGCTTGGAATGAAATTGAAATGGGATGTGTAAACCCCTGACTATCAATGCGACTCTTCAATTAGCCGCACAATCTCCTGTGCGACCATTTTGGGTGAGCGCTTGTCAGTATTGATAATAAAATCAGCAGATTCACGATAAATCGGATCTCGCATTTCCAGTAAATCAATAATTTTTTGGCGGGGGTTTTCTACTTGTAGCAATGGGCGTTTTTTATCGCGTGCTGTGCGCTCAACCAACTGCTCTGTTGAGGCAGTAAGATAACAAACATAACCCGACTCTTTCATCATTTGACGATTTTCAGGTCGCAGGACTATGCCACCACCAGTTGCAATAACCAGATCCAACTCAGTACTCAAATCCGCCAGCACAGCGGTTTCCCTATCCCTGAAACCAGCCTCACCCTCCATATCAAAGATCCATGGAATGTCAGCCCCTGTGCGATCTTCTATCACACGATCTGTATCACGAAATTGGCGATTAAGCTCAAAAGCAAGGACACGACCTATAGTCGACTTGCCGGCCCCCATAGGGCCGACAAGAAAAATATTCGACTTGGACATTATTTACTGAGGGACTCCGCCATCAAGCGAGGAGTAATGAAGATTAAAAGTTCAGACTTGGATTGTCTGTTAAGAGTGCGTTTGAATAAACGACCCAAATAAGGAATGTCTCCCAGAACTGGAACTTTACTTTCTGCTTTGGCTGTATCGAGCGAAAACACCCCACCCAAAACAACTGTTTGACCATTACTCACCAACACTTTGGTTTCCAATCGTGTTACATCAATAGTAGGTACACCATTCACTACGTCACTCAAGGCGTCGTTGGACACGGTAAGATCCATAATAATATTGTTGTCAGGCGTAATTTGCGGGGTAACTTCCAACAGTAAAACAGCCTCTTTAAATGAAGTGGTAGTTGCGCCGCTGGCAGAAGCCTCCTGATAACTAATTTCCTGACCTGAGCGAATCGATGCTGTTTGTTTGTCACTGGTGATCACTTTGGGTTGTGAAACTATCTCCGCATAGCCTGAGTTTTCCAGGGCAGTCAGCTCCATGTCCAAATAGGCATTCTCAGTCAAAATGCCTATTGCCGCACTACCAGCAGGGGTTCCCGTTGTAGCAAGATCAACAATGTTGTTTTCAGTAAGATCCAGTGGTCCATCTGTTCCTTCAAAAAACTCCGTGGGCCTTGGCGAATCAAGGGCGGACTGTGACCCACCCAAATCAATGGTGTTGGCGCCATCTCGTCTATAAGCAGCACCACCCCAACGAATACCCAATTCACGTTGGAAGTTGTTATTGGCGACTACAATTCTTGCCTCAATCATGACTTGACGAATAGGAATATCAATCTGCTCTACCAAACGTTTAAATGCTTCTATTCTGTCTGCAGTGTCGGTGACAATGATTGAGTTAGTACGCTCATCAACAGTACCGGAGCCTCGCTCGGAAAGGACACTTTGAGTGGTTTTATTTCCACCGCCTCCTCCTCCGCCACTTCCTCCACCACCACCTCCTCCAGTAAACAGCTTGAACATATCAACCGCATTGGCATATCTAACACGAATATATTCAGTTCTGAGAGGCGCCAATTCTTCGAGTTGTTTTTGGGTTTCAATTTCGCGGCGTTCACGCTCTGCAATTTCAGCAGCGGGTGCAACCATCATGACGTTCCCTACCAAGCGTTTATCCAGACCTTTGGTTTTTAATACCAAATCCAGGGCTTGATCCCAAGGGACACTTTGTAACCGAAGCGTAATCCGGCCACCAACTGTGTCACTGGCAACCAAATTCAAATTGGTAAAATCAGCAATAATTTGCAAAACTGCTCTGACTTCTATGTCCTGAAAATCCAGAGATAGTTTGTCACCAACATAAGAGAACTCTTTTTTCTTCTCGATTTTTTCACGTTCAGTCAATGGTTTTATGCTGACAACATATTCTTTGTCGGTTTGATAAGCCAGATAATCAAATTCACCACTGGCTGCAATGTCAAACACAACATTGTCTCCTTCTTGGGCCGAACTGACCACCGACACTGGTGTAGCAAAATCCAGCACATCCAGACGTCGGCGGAGATCCGGCGCAATCCAGGCATTTTTAAAAGACAAGCGAACACCAGCACCAGTCCCAACCAGATTTGCCGATATTTTGGTATTGGAAAGTCCGAGAATAATTCGACCTTCTCCTGACTCGCCACGACGGAAGTCGACGCTATTGATTTGTGGTTGGCCACTCACGGATGTTGAGGGTGCCTGCTTGGCAATATTGACTGTAGATTCCGGAGCTGACTGGCTTGTAGCTGTTCCAGGAGAATTGACTTCAAGGATTAATGAAGAACCTTCGGTTCTAGTTGTGTAGGAAGCCAGTGAATCAAGATTCACTATCAAGCGGGTACGACCATCGCTGGTCAGAATCATTGCACTCTGCCCATTCTGCACCGTTAGGGGAATGCGCCGCTCCTTGAGGGAACTATCCACATCTGGAAAGTCCAGTACTATTCTGGCGGGCCGCTCTATGGTGTAGCCCTTTGGTTCCGGTGGCGCTTCATCAAAAGCCATGCGGATTTCAAATTTATCGCCGGGAAGCTGGGCCACATCGACCTTGGTCAATGTGCTCGCAAAAGCAACCGGGGACACCAAACTCAATACCAATATCGCCAAATTACGCATACTAAACCTCAAGGAAAATGGAGCAGTCATCTTGCTTATTCCTTCTCTTCCAATTTAATAATTCGAGGGTTTTCAACCCAACCACCAACACCATTCGACACAATTTCCATTACTTCAATTTGAGACTGGGTCACTGAAATAATTTTGCCGTAATTTCGTCCCATATAATTACCAACTGTCGCCCTCACAACATTGCCATCTGATGTATCTATGAGAGCCCAAACAATACCTTTTAGAGTCACAGATCCCACCATTTTCAATGAAGTAATATTGAACCCCTCAAGAAACTCCGGCGCACGGGTTAAATCTGGAACAACCGTTCTGCCACCCTTCAGGGCAGAGTCATCTACCGGTATTGGCTTTTCAAACGGGCTACGCAAAGTTGA
>CAZICR010000127.1:0-8185 GCA_964537795.1 uncultured Cellvibrionaceae bacterium
GATCTCACCCGATTAGATAAATACACTGCAATTAAAACGATTGGTATCACATCAATTGGTATGTTAATTCCCGCCACTGTAGGTGCCAGTGCCCTCGCGTTACAGCATCATTTTTCTCTGGATAAAAGTTTATTTGTTGCCCTTATATGGTGGATGGGTGACAGTCTGGGGGTATTTTTATGTACACCTTTATTGATTAATTTATCCCTGTCATCACTCAAAGAGTTTTTTGAAAAACCACACAGGTTTTTTATATTTTTGACTACAGCAATTGTTACAGGAGTCATTTGCTTCCCGCTAAACCAATTTAATCACGGCAATGCACTGCCCATTGTATTTATTACATTTGTTTGTGTGGCTTGGGCTGCACTCTCTTTTGGTTTGATTGCAGGCACACTCTGCAGCCTTTGGTTTAGCTTTATCGCCATCTCGTCAACAGCCAACAATCTTGGGCCATTTGTTTTTCCGGATATCCATATGAGTTACTGGGTGATCTGGGTTTATACCATAGTGATGACCCTACTTTGTATGATGATTACCGCCGCACACAAAGAAATTATTGATACCTCGCAACAATTATTTATTGCCAACGAAAAACAAAAATTGCAACTTCAGGAAATTCAAGGTCTGGATGCTGCGTTAGCCGCTGCGGCAGCGGATTCAGCTAACACCGAAGATTTTTTCGCCACACTGCTAAGATCATTAAGCAAAAATACCGGTGCCGCACATGTCAAAATAAGTTTAGTCAATTACAACTTAACGCAAGCAACAACACACACTTATTTAATTGATGGACGAACACAAACTAATTTTACTTATATGTTAAAAAATACACCCTGTGCTGATGTATTGGAACAGGATTTTTGTTTTATTTCGGCAAATGCCCAAACCCTATACCCCAAAGATGATCTGATTGAAGAATTCAAAATACAAAGCTATGTAGGCATCACCATAAAAAATATTGAAGGCAATCCGATTGGTATTTTATCCATTTCAAGCATCCAGCCAATTCAACCAAAACCGCAAATTAATTCCTTGATGCGGATTTTTTCTGAACGCATAGCGGGTGAAATTCGTCGAGCTGAAGACCAAGAGAAGATTTTCAATCTGGCTTTTTTCGACCCATTAACACATTTACCAAACCGTCGTTTCCTTCAAGAAAGATTGAATCTAATTGCTGCACAAAGTGAACGCAGCAAACATTACTGCGCCATTTTATTTATTGATCTGGACAATTTTAAATTCCTGAATGACTCACGCGGACACCATGTTGGCGATCAATTACTGGCACTGGTCGGAGAAAGAATTCACACCACTATTCGCAATACTGATATTGCCGCAAGATTGGGGGGTGATGAATTTGTAGTGGTTTTTGACAACTTGAATACTGATGTGGAATTAGCCGCGGTTGAAACCAAAAAAAGAGCAGAAGAATTGCATTCACTGATCAGCTTGCCCTATGCACTTTCACAAACGCATTACCATTGCACTATTAGTATGGGTGTTAATATTTTTCGCGGCACCCAGGGTTCTATTGATGATCTCTTGCGTCATGCAGATTTGGCTATGTATCAAGCCAAAGATAGTGGTCGCAATACTATCCGATTTTTTGATCCACAAATGCAATCACAAATGGAGCGTCGCGCATCGATTGAACATGATCTGCGCATAGCTATAGAGTCGCATGATCAATTGATTCCTTACTATCAAATTCAGGTTAACCACACAGGTGCAGTCATTGGGGCGGAATTATTAATACGCTGGATTCACCCAAACAAAGGGATGGTTTCCCCGGGCGACTTTATCCCCATCGCAGAACAAACAGGTTTGATTGTACCTTTAGGCCGCAAAGTATTAAAAATGGCCTGCGCGCAACTGGTAAAATGGAAAGCAAAACCTGAATTCCAGCAATTAAAATTGGCAGTCAATGTCAGCCCGATTCAATTTAATCAAAGCGATTTTGTTCCTGATATCAATGCATTGATTTTTGATAATGATATAGACACCCAATTGCTCACGCTGGAATTAACAGAAGGTTCTTTGTTGCAAAATGTAGAATCCAGCGTTGAAAAAATGCATGCAATAAGATTACAAAAAATAGGTTTTTCCATGGATGACTTTGGGATAGGTTATTCATCCTTGTCATATCTTAAAAAATTACCACTCAATCAATTAAAAATAGATCAATCTTTCGTGCGCGACATTTCCACTGATCCAAATGATAGAGTAATAGTTAGAATCATAATTGCTATGGCACAAAATCTGGAATTGGAAGTATTGGCAGAAGGCGTTGAAACTCTGGAGCAAAAAAATTACCTACTCGAAAATGGGTGTCAAAAATTTCAAGGTTATTATTTTGGTCGTCCTGTGCCTGTTAAGGAATTTGAAGAACAGCGATTAAAATTTTTATGAGTTTATTGAAAATCAGTCATAAGATTTTGCTATTACACATAGACATGGCACATATAACAACGAATTCAACTTGATTTAATCACATCACTATTCAGTACAATTTTTCATATCCATACAATTTTCATTTTATGCTAACCTTTGAATGTAACCCGCAGGTTTAAGCATCACCTACAGGATAAATAATGCCGGTATCTTTTACAGGATTACCTGATGAGCTCCTTATCCATATTAAAGCCACTAATACTTACGGAAACTATTCTGGTTCTCGTAATTTGCCTGGTGGTACTCTTTTGCGTGTGGCTTAGACAACGAGTCCTGCTTCAAAAAATGCGAGAAAAGTTAATGGACTTACACAGCGTTCAAAATCAAGATTACACTGAAGCATACTTTTCCAGATCTATAGAGGAAACTCTGCGTAGATATGAAAAATATACCAACTCCAAGACCATTGTTTTCGACGTCAGCAGGCCTTTCAGCGAAAAAGTCACTGCACTGCGTTATCTCTACCTAAACATAGAAAAAGAGGCTGAAGAAAAGAAAAAATCAGGGAAAATCGGCTGGAATTTTTACGATGACAAATTTGAGCTATTGCTTGGGCTTATGAGCAAAGCACCAGAACATCAAGAAAATAAACAGCTGCAACAGGATTTGAGTGAATACAAAGCAGAAAGCAAAGCTGTAGTAACCAAACTTAAAGATATTATTTCATCTTTACAAAACAGCATTAACAATAACTACCTTATCCCGCCAAAAGAATACCAAGAATTTCTGGATTCTGTTATTTCAAACAAAAACCTTGATAAAATCCGAAACTTATTCGATGAAATGAAAATGTTTTCGGATAAATTACAACCTAAAAAAAATAATTTTATAGAAAAATCCATCAATACATTGGAATATGAAGTCGAAAACTCCGACCGATTTATTACCAACCTCCGAAGTAGTTCAGATCATAACTCATCATTCAACATTCATGAGGTCAAAAAATTAAAAGAAAGCAATAAGGTGCAAAGAAGTATTATTTCCAACCTGGAAAATGAAATTTCCATGTTAAGAGAATCAATTGATATAGATAGCAGCCCGGAAGTCAGGGATACCAAAGAACAGGAAATCAGCAGACTGGAACGGGTGATCAAGGAATATGAAGGTTGTGTCGTCATTTTGGAGGACCAAATTGGTGACCTGTATAATCGACTGGAAGAAAAATCCAAGGAACCTGTCACTGATAATTCAGCAGAATCTGATCAAGATTTACAATCACTCAACGCCGAATTGCAAAATGTATCCAAAAGAATGGATAGCATTGCCAATGATTATCGACAAGCAGTTGCCGTCAATCGCGCTATCTTTCACTTTAGCCAATGCAAGACTATTAAAGAAATCGCCAACAACATAATTAAATTAATTAAAGAGTTTAATATTCCGGTGGGATTTTATATTTACTCTTCTGTTGGTAAGGCCGACTATTTTCCGCCGCCGCTCTTTAATGATGTACTCAAACGATTGATAAAAAATTCAGCGCAAAAGGAGCATATGGGTAATCTTAACGGCAACACTTTATTTGTAGCCAAGGGCATTAAATTAATCATTTTTCCATCGGAAAATGAGGCAGATTCAATTAATTCCACTATTAGTGGAATGGTTTGCATTGCTGGTGAAAATATACTCAGACTGGAAAACACTTATGTAATTAAAAAGAACAGCGGCAATATTGATGGCTGGATCAGCCTGGCCAAAAGCAAAATTGCCAATATTGACATACAGTTTTCATATCAAGCTGAAGAAAACAAAAAAATATATAACCAATTTATTGCTGATTTGAAAAAGTCCTATGAACATCTGGATTTAAAAGGCGAAGGCGCCGTCATGTTGGATAATGCCATTAATGAATATGAAGCACGGATGCAATTATTATTATCCGGTGGCGATGTGATTGATCGTGAATTGGAAAAACTAACTGGTCATTTGGGGGCATTGAAACTACAAAATGCACCTCGCAATGACAATGGCAACCAAAATTAATTCACATACAAAGTGGGGTCGTCAATTCCCGCTTGTAAAAATCCCTGTTTACGCAAACGGCAGGAATCGCATTTTCCACAAGCCCGACCTTGATCATCCGCTTGATAGCAGGACACAGTTAAACTGTAATCAACGCCCAAATCTATTCCCAGTTGAATAATATCTGATTTGGTCATTTTCATTAGTGGCGTTCGAATTGATAATTTTTTACCTTCTACTCCGGCTTTAGTTGCAAGATTTGCCATTTGCTCAAATGCCTGAATATATTCGGGACGACAATCGGGGTAACCAGAATAATCCACTGCATTAACACCTACAAAAATATTCTGTGCTTGCAATACCTCTGCCCATCCTAAAGCTATAGATAAAAAAATGGTGTTGCGGGCTGGCACATAAGTGACGGGAATTCCTTGGGTTTCCTGTTCAGGAACATCAATCTGATCGTCTGTTAATGCCGAGCCACCGATGCTGCGCAAACCCAGCTTTATGACTTTGTGTTGCAAACTGCCAAGCGATTTTGCCGTGCGCTCTGCTGCCAACAATTCTGCTTTGTGTCGTTGGCCATAGTCAAAACTCAATGTGTAGCAGTCATACCCCTGACTTTTGGCAATCGCCAGAACTGTTGTTGAATCCAGGCCTCCAGAAATTAACACCACAGCTTTAGGTTGGTTTGATGACATTGGAAATCTCTTGAAAAAAGAACGGTGAAAATTAATGACCAGGCGCGTCATTCCATAGCAATTTATGCAACTGCAATTGAAAGCGAACCGGTAAATTATCAGCTAAAATCCACTCCGCCAAATCGAGAGGTTTTAGTTGACTGAAGCTGGGGGAAAATAATACTTCCCCAACTTTGGATGCGAGCTGGTGTTTGTCCAATTCAAATCGTGCCCATTCATAATCAGCGCGATCGCAAATCACAAATTTGATTTGATCTTGCAGGGAAAGATGTTGCAAATTTTCCCAGCGATTTCGCCCCACTTCGCCAGAGCCGGGCGTTTTCAAATCCATCACGCGGCTGACTCGATTATCCACCTCATCAATCGGCATGGCACCACTGGTCTCCAGTGAAACCTGATATCCCGCATCGCAAAGTGCCGTTAACAAAGTCAAGCATTCACGCTGTGCCAAGGGCTCGCCACCGGTTACGCAAACATAATTGGGTCGATAACCGGCAACCTTATCAAGAATTGCCTCCAATGCCATACGCTCACCGCCATAAAAAGCGTATTCGGAATCACAGTAACCACAACGCAACGGGCATCCGGTAAGGCGCACAAACACAGTCGGCAAACCAACGGTTTTGGCTTCGCCTTGCAGGGAATAGAAAATTTCAGTGATTTTGAGACTGGGCATGTGAATTGACAAAAATCGAAAGGAGCCCAGTTTACTAGAGGTGTTCTTTCCTGCCTATCAAACATCAGAACTATTTGGGCTCCATACCTTTTTGAATAACAAAATATTTATCCATTCCGGCCCAATTAAGCAGCTTCCATACATCTTGATTACAATTGCTCAGTTTTATCGCATCCCTCGAAGAGTCCTTACGCTCCTTGAAAAGTAATAACATACCCAATCCGGTCAAGCTCAACACGGGTGTCGCCTTCAAATTGATCTCATACTCACTGACATCCATTGCTGCCGTTTCCTCTAACAACTGCCGCCATTGATCCCGCAGATTGTGATCAATGTTGCCGACTATATTGATACGTAACCCATGGCCACTATTGATTGACGTCCAATCCACAAAACCTGTAACAGCCACTTGGGAATTAATCGTTTTCCGGGAAGGTAATTTGCCAGAAGCCAATTGCGCAGACCCTTGCACCAATTGTTTGGCTGATTGCACAGGCCTTTTGAGCCCCGAAGAAGTTCTCAACGCCTTGCTACGATTGGACTCCCAGCTATCAGGCACAACATCATCCCAACTGCTTTCAGCATCGGCGTCGGCAATAACTTCATCAATAATTTTCCCGGCCTGGCGTTTTTGACTGGCCTGTTCGGAATCAGCTCGGGAAATTTGTTCTTCCCCAATAAAGGGAACCGAGTTACGCATAACAACCCCATGAGGTTAACTTCTCTATAAATGTAGATGAACAAGCTGCTTTAGCCAGTCACCGAAATAATTACGGGATTTCTGGACAAAATTTGGCGCATTAATAGACGTTTGGAAAGTTGTGGGGAATAGCGATTTGTAATATAAAAGCACATCTGCAATCTTTATAAAAACGGCAAGGTAATCAAACACCATCTTTTATTACAGACAGCACAGTTATTATTGTTTACGATAAGAAAAAAATCTAAGAATGGCTGGATGCCACTTCGGTTGTCACTGTTTTTTTCCAAACAAAAGACGTTGTCAGTGAGCCTCCTCCATCGGAGGAATTAACCAAAGTTGAGCGACTATGCAAGAAAAAATAAATTCCCAGGGTACCCCCGGAATTGACCCAATAAAATTTCAACAAATATTCAAGGACCTGACCCATAAAAACATCGCCGAAAGACTAGTCAGTATTATCGTTACGGGTGACATCATTCGTAACGCGATGTTGATTACATGTCGTGACGCCAATTTTAATATTGATGCAAGTGCACACTGGAAAGAGCATGCAACCTCGGTAAAATCAATCGATACACCTCTACTGGAAATGGATTGCCTACCTCACTCGACGATCCGGAAAGCATTTGAAACAAGTGAAGCCTGTTTGCTCAATCGCGATGATGTCGTCAGGCATGGCGTTCACTTCTCGGATAAAGAGATTAATTCCTGTTACATTCTTCCAATTCTTGAAAAACATAAAACACTTGCGGTGTTTTATATGGAGTCACAAGTTGAAATTGCATTACTGATAAAAGCGGTTTCTGAATTGGAAACACTATGGGCTGTCAGCCCGGTGTTAATAAGGCAATTTATTGACATGTGGCACCACGAGGAACAGATGCGCAAGTTCAGATTAGCTGAACAGGCACTATGGGCCAGTGAAACTTATATGAATGCGATACTGCGACATTCTCCCGCTTTAATTTCTGTCAAAGATTTGGAAGGTAATGTAGTCTTGGCCAGCGAGCATTTTAACTATGTGGCCATGATGGACGACAATGGATTTGTTGGTAAAAATGTTTTTGACATCTACCCTAAAGATGTTGCCCAGTCCATGTGGGATATAGAAACAGCAACCAAAACCAACCAACAAACTTATGAACTGGAGATGGATTTATTACACAAAGATGGAAACCTTCACACCTATCTGATTGTGAAATTTCCACTGCTTGATAAAGACAACCAGCTATTTGGTGTTTGTACTATTGGCACCGATATCACCGAACGCAAGCTGGCTGAAAATATACTTCGGGAACAGCAATCACGGTTAAACTATATGGCATTTCACGATTCGCTCACTGCACTTCCGAATCGCTCATTGTTTTATGATCGTATATACCATGGATTAGCCAGGGCACGTCGTAGCAATAGTCGGGTTGCACTGATGTTGCTTGATATAGACCGCTTTAAAATCATCAACGATAGTTTGGGTCATGATGCTGGCGACATTCTGTTAAAAATAATTGCCATGCGATTAAATGAAGGCGTGCGCGACATGGATACAGTCGCACGTTTGGGCGGCGATGAATTTGTGATTGTCCTTGAGGGTATTAATGATCTGGATGATGTGGTTTTCGTTTCAAACAAACTGCTAACCACATTAGCCAGACCACTTGAAGTCAGCGGTCACAGCATCACCACTACTGTCAG
>CAZICR010000128.1:0-8121 GCA_964537795.1 uncultured Cellvibrionaceae bacterium
TGGATTTGTTGATACCTCCGGTGGCGGTGGCTGGGGCCCGGTAGTCACTACCACATTGGTTGGCACAGGTCATGATCCACGTACCACAATAGGCTCGGTAAATTTCGCAGAGTTTTTCCTGACACTCACCAGCGCTGCTTCACTTTTCATTCTGGTCGATGAAACCATTTGGCATGTAGTGGCCGGATTAATTATTGGCGGATTATTCGCCGCACCTTTCGCCGCTTACGCCTGTAAAAAATTCTCGACCAAAACTTTATTAATATTGGTGGGATTACTGATTAGCGGGATTTCATTGTTTAATCTTTACAAGGTGTTGATCGGTTAAATCCGGTCCACCGCATGGGGCTGCCGATACCAAATGATAAAGCGACAGCAGTTTGGGATTACCTTTAAGTGATTTTTAGTTACTTTAGATTTGGTGCGTAACTCATTGATTTAAAAAAGTAAGCACGGAAAGCCCGAGCATACAGCACCAACTTTAACTTATCCATGTAAGCCTATGATTTTGAATGGATATTTATGAAACAGACAGTCGTAAATGGAACGCAAAAAACGAAATCAGGTTTTGAACTGACGCATTAAGCTATCAATTTTTTGAACTTCTTTATCCAAATGTATGCGGGACTGGTTCGCTTCTTCGCCCACTTCCTGATTGCGGCGGGCCAGTTCCAAAATGGTATTAATACTGCCGCGTATTTCTTTCATATCACCTTTTTCGTCTTCTGCTGCGGCTGCAATTTGTGCGTTCATGACTTTTATTTGATCGACCACCACCACTATCCCTGCGAAAGCATCGGATGTTTTTGCGATGCGTTCTTTAATTTGTAGGGCTTTTTGTTGCGCATCATTCATCACAGTGACCGCTTTGCTTGATCCGGTATTCAGATTGGAAATAATGGTTGCTATTGATTTGGTTGATTCCTGCGTCCGGGATGCAAGGCTGCGAACTTCGTCGGCGACTACGGCAAAACCGCGTCCACTTTCTCCAGCGCGGGCAGCCTCAATAGCCGCATTTAATGCAAGCAGATTAGTTTGTTCTGCAATACTTCGGATAACTTCCAACATTGAGCTGATGTTTTGACTGTCAGTTAATAACGCAGCAATGACTTGTGAAGCATTTTCCACTTCACTGACAATATCATCAACTCCTTCCTGCGCCGAGACTACAATTGAATTCCCTGAATAAGTTGTATTCACGGCTTTTTCTGATGATCCGTTGGCATCGTTAGCTGCATCACCCACCTTTTCCAATGCCGATGCAATTTTATTAATTGCATCGGCGACACGGGATATTTCATTCAGTTGAGTTGCAGAGCCTGTAGCAGAGCGCTCTATAAAATGGCTGATCTGTGTACTGGCTGTTAGCAAGGAAGTGTTACTGGTTTGCGCTTGGGTAACCAATTTTTGAATACGTTCAACGAATTGATTGAAATACACAGCCAATTGATGCATTTCATTTTTGTTATCAGAGAGCTTTAACCTGACCGTAAGATCACTTTCTCCTGATGATAATTCCTGTAAATTGTCAGTCACAGACTGAATAGGTTTAACCACATAGCTTCGCGCAAAAAACATAAATGCAATACTTAATCCTATGCCCGCCAGTAATACAGCGAGTAATGCCCTTTTGGCATTTTTTTGGATGGTGGCGACATTTTGCGTTTCACTTTCAACCTTGCTATCGGCTTCCTCTTCCATTTCTCCGATAAAACTCAATAATTTGACAATTTGATTGTTTAAATCCTTGTATTCGTTTTCTGCCGGTTGATTATTTTTCAGGTTGTTCCAAAGACGTTCGCGTGATTGATGAAATCGTGTTAAATAATTATCCATTTCAGAAATAGTTTTCTCCGCAATGAGTTTTGATCCTTTCATTCTGCCCAAGGCTTCCTCTTCCATAGCAATCGCATCTTCCAATATTGGGGTGGCTTCGGATGTAGATATTTCCTGATGATAGACTTTATTCAGCACTATGATTTGTGATTCCAAACCGATTTGCCCTTCCATTGCCCCATCAGCGGCATCCCAGGCTGGCCCGGAAATATAATTTAATAAATTTCCAAGTTGACTGGTAGTGTTGTAACCAACCCAGGTACTCACACCAGTAATCAATAAAAATCCTAAAAAACTCAAGAGTACAGAATTTTTAATATTCATTATTATTATCTCCAGTATTCAAAACGCTAGTGTAATCCTCAACCCCGCTGCAAAAGCATCGTCAAGAGCAGGATTCATCTCAGGATTTTTAATATGATAGAGACTTAACTGTGACGATAATGCATCTGACCAGGGCCAGTTGTAACTCGCTTCAGTCGCCAACTCGCTTTCCAATAAACCCGGATTTTGTTGCAAAAACGGTTTACCATTTTGAGCATTGGCCAGGGCAATACCAAAAGCATCACCATCCATAACAATATTGGATTTTACAAAACCCAGCCCCCAATATTCCTCCAATTGATTTTTTTCATCATCAGCTATTCCATATTGAAAAAATACAGATAGATTTTCGTTAAGCTTATTTTCGCCAATCAGATAAAAACCTTGATTGGAATCAATTAATTCGGCATCTACAGGATTTTCCGTTTCCGCTGTCAGATTCCAGTAGCCAATACCGAATTTATAATTCTTTTCGACAATACCCATTTCAACGGCTTTAAATAAACCATCACTTGAAGAAAAATTGATATGCGTACCACGAGGATTATTTGGATCACCTGGCACACCGTCATATACAGCAGCCAAGGCATAAAATTGTTCAAGTTCAAGTGTTAAATGAATTGTCCACGCGGTTGTGGGAAAAATCGAAGGAGTCGCTTGTGATGTGTCGGGACCTATCCCGAACGAAGGATGATTGAATAACCCTGCGGATTCGAGTGAATAAAAAGTGGAATTGTAATCCTGCAAGCCAGTAAGAATTTTCAGGTGATCACCAAGAAAATGATGCTGATACCAAAACTCATAAATTTTAATTGAATCATCGGCAGCAATATTGGAAGTACCTTGAACCCCGCCAGTGTATTCGGCGGGATCTTTACCATAATCACCCAACAAGTAAATAAAAAAATTGCCCTTCTGCCACCAACCAGCGGATTCAGTATCAACTGCCAGTGTAATATCCAGATTTGCCAGTTCTGCAGAACCTTTATCAATACCACCGGAAACATTATGTACAGATTCCAGCGTTAGCGCATTTTCCCAAACGAAAGCATCATCAGCAAAAACTTGAGTTGTCAGTGTACAGAGTGAAAGAACTAAACATTTATTCATTTGAAATCGTCCATTTATTTATTGAACAAAGTATAGCCAGCCTTTAAAAAGTCACACCGAATGTTGCAAAATCTGATTTAATGTAGATAGTTGCGCCACAAGTTGTTAACAAATGAAAATAATTGAGACCATTTTTTTAAGTTTGCACCAATCAAGTGCCTGACGCTGGTGATATGAGGCAAGAATTAACCCTTATCAGTGACATTTTCGTGCATATTTTGGTGGCATCAAAATTGCTGACTATAATTGAAGATAAATTGAAAAAGCCTAATCACCTGATCGGCTTGTAATCAACTGAAACGACCAGAAGAGATGTTATAAAATCAAGGTCAAGAATTTTTGCTTTGGAATGATCAAGAATGAAACAAACCCAACTGTTAGAGCGTTTGTACGCTGAAGTCGAGACAGTCATACTCAGCCGCCAACATCCCGTTACAGGATTGTTGCCCGCCAGTACCGCAGTAAATAATCACGGCGATTACACCGATGCCTGGGTGAGGGATAATGTTTATTCAATAATGTCTGTGTGGGCATTGGGTATCGCATTTAGACGCCAGGGCAACGAGCACAAAGCCGATCAACTGGGTCAGTCAACCATTAAATTAATGCGCGGTTTATTGCAGTCCATGATGCGCCAATCGCGCAAGGTTGAAGCATTCAAATATTCCCTCGAAAATAAAGATTCATTACATGCAAAATATGACACAGCCACCGGGTTACCGGTAGTTGCTGATGATGCTTGGGGTCATTTGCAAATCGATGCAACATCACTTTATTTATTGATGCTTGCACAAATGAGTGCATCAGGACTAAGGATTATTTGCACATCGGATGAAGTCGATTTTATTCAAAATCTTGTTTACTACATTTCCAGTGCATACCGTACGCCGGATTACGGAATCTGGGAGCGCGGAAATAAAGTTAACAACGGCAAAACTGAAATTAATGCCAGCTCTGTCGGCATGGCCAAAGCAGCATTACAAGCATTGGATGGATTTAATTTATTTGGAAAAAATGGTGATAGAAGAGGCGTTATACATGTGATTGCAGATGCAATTTCTTTGGCAAGAACTACCCTCGCTTCACTACTGCCTCGTGAATCACTTTCAAAAGAAACTGACAGCGCCTTACTCAGTATTATTGGGTTCCCGGCATTTGCCGTAGGTAAAGAATCACTTGCCACACAAACACGCGATACAGTATTAACAAAACTGGGCGGCAACTACGGTTGCAAACGTTTTTTGTGGGACGGCCACCAAACCGCGCTGGAAGAAAGCTCACGGATCTATTACAACCTGATTGAATTAGTCAATTTTGCACACATAGAATCAGAGTGGCCATTATTTTTTACTTATCTCTACATCACAGCTTTATTTGATGGCAGCGAAGCAACGGCAAAACACTATCGAAAAAAACTCGAATCCTTAATGGTGAATGTGGATGGTGTAGGTCTATTACCGGAACTTTATTATTTGCCAAAAGAAAATGTTGAAGCAGAAAAGAAAAATCCACGTTCGCAGTCGCGGGTTCCGAATGACAACTTGCCATTGGTTTGGGCACAAAGTTTATTTTATACAGGATTATTATTGGATGAAGGATTGGTTAGTACGGATGATATTGATCCGCTGAAAATGCGCAGGCGCTCCACCCGATTTATTAAATCCAATATAGCCTTGGTAGTATTGGCTGAAAACGATCAAGTCAAACAGCATTTGGCCAAGCACGGTGTTATTGCAGAGAGCTTGCAAGATATTAAACCTATGGCGGTTGTGTCTGCATCCGGATTGATGGAAGCTTATGCCCATGTGGGTGAAAACCGGGCTTTGGGATTAACCGGCAGACCAAGGCGTCGTGTGCAAAGTCTGGCGACTTCACAAACTTACGAAATAAACAATAAAATTTATCTTTGTTTATCCTGGATGCAAAGTGAGCGTGAAGATTACCGCATGTATGATGCGCAATGGGTATCGCAAAATCTGGAACAGGAAATACATTTTATTTACAAAAACTGGATAAGTTCAGAAGTTGCTGTATTTACCTTGATGATGGATCACCGCCTTTATAAAATCCCCAATGCGGATTTATTATTTCAAAAACTCCGTAATTTGCAGTTGCGAACAGAAATTGATTATGTGGGTTATGCTTCGGCTAATCTTGCTTATCGTGCATCGCGGGTTAATACGCTCAGCATCCCCTACTTTCATGTACACTCATTAACTAATAATGTTTTGGCAACCAACGTTGGCGATGAATCCATAAAGCCTGAACAACTTGAACCTGTGGCCCGGGCATTGCTGGAAAATTTCTATACTGAAAGTGATATTTTTACATATCGGAAATTTTTCAATTATGTCAAAAATCACAAGTTGGAAGACATAGTATCAATTGATGATTCATCAATAACCTTACGTGATTTAATCCGCGATATTTATGTACGCTCACAAAAAGCCAATTATTGGTTGCTGGCAAGATTTTGTTTTTCACAATTTAATTACACCCTGATTGATCTTTCCGATAGCTTGACCTTGCTTGCTGCAAGAAATTTGACGGTCAATGTGGGGGATAATGACTATACCGAAATCAAGATTGATCAATCTTTCTCGAACGCAAGCTATTTTGAAAGCGTGCGTCAGTTATTTCCTGATTTATTGGAGCGCACACTGGTCCAGGAAATTCTTTCGGCGATTGGTTCATTAATCCGAGTCGAACCTGCATTATTTGATGGTTTACACTCGGTGCAACTGCGCAATTTTATGTTGCTCTGCTCCATGGATAAAGGTGATGCGGAAGAAGTCAGTTTGCTGGAATGGTTAGGCTTGCAATCTCCCACAAAAATTTACAACAAAATTCGCAATGTATTATCCTCACGAAAACACGTGTTTTCCCAGGAAATTAATTTTGTGTCGCCTTATAAAATGCACCATCACGACAATAAAGTTGATGATAATCCTTTGTTATCTGACACCAACGATACCGATTGGATGGAATGGCGTACTGCAAGAGGTTTAATTACACATTTCGACAAAAGTTTTTTGCAAGATATTTGGCACAGCCTGGCATTTTCCAATACCCTTGTTTTCAGTAATCCAACAGGTACCGAATTCAAGTTGGATTGCGAAGTTACCCGTAGTTCCATGACACCGGGCGAAGTCAATTTTGCGCATCTTGTCGATAATATGACACATCAACTTTATCCACCCTATTACAAGGCTGCTATTGTTGAAGCACTTTATGCCTACACACAATTTTGCATTAACAATCCAAAAATTCGTTTTACACGACCGCTGGTCTTTAAAGACGTTGTGGTAGAAGCTGCCAAACGTTATGTAGATGAAAGCTTGCCTAAAATGACAAAACGTAATCCTGAAACAGATCTCAGTGTGTTTTTACAACAATCGCCACACCTTTTGAATTTGTTCGTCACATTGGTTTACGCTGATTTAACGAAGCTTTCTTGATTTAGCCTTGATATTTATCCCCAGCCTCTGGTTTGATGACTATGCTTGCCTTTAAAATGGCAAGCATTTTTATCACCAGTGGATACCTATGAAACTATTTGGCCCCTGCCTACTGATTCTGGGCGCTATCCTGAATTTACTCGCGTTGTTTATGTTGTTGCCTGTGGGCTTCTCACTTGCCTATGAAAGCGCCAATCAAATCGCTTTTGTGATCTCAGCTACTTTTACCAGTGTCATCGGCATCATTTTTTTAGTCATTGGTAAAAAATATCCAATGGAGCAAATGCAACCCAAGCAAGTTTTTCTGATTACCAGCTTTGCCTGGGTAGGCGTTTCAGCTTTTTCTGCCCTGCCCTTTGTATTGATGCAAAACCCACTGAATCTTGCCAGTGCTGTTTTTGAAGCCGTGTCAGGAATTACCACCACTGGTGCCAGCGCCATGGTGGGTATTGAGCATTATCCAAAAGATATTTTGTTGTGGCGATCATTACTGAATTGGATTGGTGGTGTGGGAATCATCGGCATGGCCATTGCGGTATTACCTTTTTTGCGTGTAGGTGGAATGCGTTTATTTAAAACCGAATCCTCTGATTGGTCGGATAAAGCTTTACCACGTGCACAAAGTTTAATGGCTATGATTATTTACGCTTATTTGATTTTATCGGTTGCCTGTTTTTTAAGTTATTGGGTTGCAGGAATGGATTGGTTTAATGCGATCAACCACGCTATGGCAACTGTCGCGACCGGCGGATTTTCAACCACTGACAGTTCCTTTGCACAATTTGATAGTTTGGTAATTCACTGGATTGCCATTATTTTTATGATCGCAGGAGCGGTGCCTTTCGTTATATTTGTTCGCTTAATGGTACATAAAAAATTCTTGTTTTTGCGCGATACCCAGGTGCGGGGATTATTAACTGTTATCGGTGTGACCACACTGGTGATTACGATCCATTTAATTGCAACTAATCAAATGGATCCATTAAGGGCTATCACTATGGCCTGTTTTAATTTGGTTTCCATTATTACCACAACGGGATTTGTTTCAGGTGATTATCAAACCTGGGGGCAATTGGCTTGGGTTGTTTTTTTCTTTTGTATGTTTATTGGTGGCTGTTCAGGTTCAACCAGTGGTGGGATTAAAATATTTCGCTTCCAGATCTTTAGTGGTTTGGTTAAGGAACAATTAATTACCGCAATTCACCCCAAAGCGATTATCAGCCGTCGATACAACAATAAATTAATCAGTTCGGAAATTTTATCCTCCTCTGTTGCTTATATGTTTCTTTTTGTGATGTGCTTCGGCGCCTTGTCATTTATTTTAGCTTTGACCGGTTTGGATTTTGTAACCTGCGTGACGGGTGCGGCAACAGCTTTGATGAATGTTGGCCCC
>CAZICR010000129.1:0-8026 GCA_964537795.1 uncultured Cellvibrionaceae bacterium
CACCAACCACCCCGCTACCCCGTGCAACACGAGTGCAGTGGCGTGGACGCCGATGCTGCCGGCCCGGTCGGCGACGGCCATCACCAGCTGCGAGAACGGCCGCCAGTAGTGCAGGTGCTCGCGGAAGAACGGCTCCGTCAGCAAGCGCGGCAGGTCGCGATAGGCTTGGCGCGCTTCGTAAAGGCCGTAAAGTTCTTGGCCTTTGTGGAACACGGGAGTTTCAGGAGAGTTAAGGTATTTGGGTTTGTCGTCACCCAGTACGCGCCCGCCAAAGCCAATCACGCGCCCGCGAATATCGCGAATCGGAAACATAATGCGGTGGCGAAAACGGTCGTAGAGTTTTTTGTCCTGTTCCTGATGAATCAGCATGCCGCCTTCAATCAACAGCCGCTTGTCCTGATCATCTTGCCCCAAGGTTTTCAGCAAATTATCCCACCCGGGTGGAGCAAATCCGACCCCAAAAGCTTTAGCGGTTTTACCGTCTAATCCACGACCTTTTAAATAATTCACCGCCATTTGTTTACTGGGGTGATGACGCAATTGCTGTTGATAAAAATCATTGGCCTTTTGCATCAATGAATAAAGATTTTTCTTTTCTTGTTCGCGCTCGATTTGCGCTTCCGATTGCACTTGCTTGGGTACATCCAAACCTGCACTGCGCGCTAACGCTTCCACGGCTTCTGGAAATGTCAGCCGTTCATAATCCATCACAAAACCCACTGCATTGCCGCTGGCGCCACAACCAAAACAATAAAAGAATTGCTTGTCCGGACTTACGGTAAAGGAGGGAGTCTTTTCTTCATGGAAAGGGCAACAAGCGGAGTAATTTTTCCCGCTGCGTTTCAGTTTGACGCGACTATCCACCACATCGACTATATCGACACGGTCAAGCAAGTCATCTATGAAATCTTGTGGAATCAAACTGGTCATGGGAATAAAGCGAATTATTTTGAGTGGTTAGTATCAACAGCCATTAGGGATTTTGCCAGCGTTATTGTTTAGATTTTTAATAGAAAACAAAAAAACCGCGAAACCTTTTCAGGTCGCGGTCTTTGCATCATTTTGATTAATTGCCCGGTTCTGAATTAAGAGTGGGCAGGAAGAATCAATACAGACGGGTAAACTTTTTAGATTCGCGTTGAACCTTTTTAGCATGACGCTTAACAGCGGCAGCAGCGTCGCGCTTACGGAGGGTAGTGGGCTTTTCGTAGCATTCGCGAGCGCGAACTTCAGCCAAAATACCTGCTTTTTCACAAGCGCGTTTGAAACGACGTAGAGCTACATCAAAAGGTTCGTTTTCTTTAAGTTTTACAAAAGGCATGTCTTTACCTGTGTTGAATTAAAAATGATGCGTATCTGTATCCCAGCTTCATAGAGAGCCTCATAGAGCTGGTCCGAGGGGTGCGGATTCTATAGATTTCTTTTGCTCACTGCAATGGCGAGCCTTATCATGGCCGCTCTTTTACATTCCTCTTTAATAGTCGGTTCTTGAAAATAGGTTATACGATGCGGGTTCTGGGCCTTGAAACCTCTTGTGATGAAACGGGTGTGGCGATTTATGACAGCGAACTTGGGTTGCTGTCGCATCGTATTTATTCACAGATTGCCCTGCATGCGGAATATGGTGGAGTGGTGCCTGAATTGGCTTCGCGTGACCATGTCCGCAAACTTTTACCGTTAATTCAAGAGGTTATGGCAGATGCAAAAACAGTATCGTCTGATATTGGTGCTATTGCTTATACCTCAGGCCCTGGATTAGTGGGCGCGCTAATGGTCGGCGCCATGATGGGGCGTTCACTGGCTTATGCTTGGGGTGTGCCTGCTTTGGGGGTGCATCATATGGAAGGACATTTATTAGCCCCTATGTTGGAAAATAATCCACCAGAATTTCCATTTGTTGCATTATTGGTTTCGGGTGGTCACACCCAATTAGTAAAAGTGGATGGCATTGGGCAATACCAATTATTGGGTGAATCTCTAGATGATGCCGCCGGTGAAGCCTTTGATAAAGCTGCGAAAATGATGGATCTGGATTATCCCGGTGGCCCTTTGATTGCGAAACTTGCTGAAAAAGGTATCGAAAGAAAATTTGTTTTTCCTCGCCCCATGGTCGATAGACCTGGTTTGGATTTCAGTTTTAGCGGATTAAAAACCGCTGTGCTCACTACCATTCAACAACATCAACAAACGGATGGTTTGCCGGATGATCAAACCTGTGCCGATATTGCTTGTGCATTTGAAGCTGCGGTGGTGGATACGTTGGTAATTAAAAGCCGTCGCGCTTTGGAACAAGCCGGAATGAAAACTTTGGTAATCGCCGGTGGGGTTTCGGCGAATAAACGTTTGCGTCGTGAATTGGAAATTTCACTCGCAAAAATCGGCGCAAAAGTGTTTTATGCACGAAATGAATTTTGTACGGACAATGGCGCTATGATCGCTTACGCAGGTTGTCAGCGATTAATAGCGGGGCAGAAAGATGATTTGTCGTTACAAATAAAAGCGCGTTGGCCGTTAACTGAATTGAAATCTATCACCCCCTCCTAGCCTCCCCCTTGGCAAGGGGGAGGAACTTTACTACCTACTTAATGCGAAGTGAGATGTTTCCCCTTGCAAAGGGGAGGGTTAGGGGTGAAAAATTCTGGAGAAAAAATTGGACATTGTTTACATACGCGATTTGCGCATCGAAACCATTATCGGTATTTACGATTGGGAGCGGCAGGTTCGACAAACGGTGAGTCTCGATTTGGAAATGGCGAGCGATATTCGTCAAGCAGCCGCAACTGACGATATTCAATATGCATTGAATTACAAAGCAGTGTCGAAACGTTTAATTGCTTATGTTGAAAATCGTAATGCTTTATTGGTAGAAACATTGGCAGAAGAAATCGCCAAATTAATTCGCGAAGAATTTAATGTGCCTTGGTTACGTTTACGTCTAAGTAAGCCAGGTGCGGTGCGTGGCGCGCGTGACGTAGGTTTAATTATCGAACGCGGAGTCAAACCCGCATGACAAAAATTTATTTGAGCTTGGGTAGTAATATTCAGCGTTACCAACATATCACCGCAGGGTTGGATGCACTGTCTACGTTTTTATCCGACATGCAAGTTTCCACCATTTATGAAAGTAAATCCGTTGGATTTGATGGCAGTAATTTTTTGAATTTAGTGGTTGCCGGAAAAACAGATCTAAAAATTGGTGAACTATCAGAACGACTAAAAAAAATAGAGGATGAGAACGGACGAAAACGCAACGGCCCAAAATTCAGCCCGCGAACATTGGATATTGATATTTTGCTGTATGGGAATTTTGAAGGTGTTGAAGCTGGTGTTAAATTACCGCGCGATGAAATTTTGCAAAATGCATTTGTGTTGTTGCCTTTGTCGGAATTGGCGGCCGATGAGCTGCATCCACAATTGAAAAAATCTTTTTCACAATTGTGGAGTGAATTTAATCAAGAAAGCCAACGGCTTTGGGCTGTGGATTTTGTTTGGAAGGGGAAGAAGATTTCTTTTATTGATTGAAAAGATCCCCCCTCCCTAACCCTCCCGTTCAAAAACCAGTCCCTGGTTTCCCCTTTGGGCAGCTTCGCCGTGCAAATTGCTCCTGCAATTTGTGCGAGGGGAGGGAGGTTAGGAGGCAGGATTCTGCGAGTAACTCGTTTAAAACCATTTTTTAACCGCAACCCAACCAATAATCAAAGCAATCACCAGCATTGCCCCCAGGGTATAAAAATAACCATAGACCGTACGCAGTTCCGGCATATTATCGAAATTCATTCCGTAAACTCCGGCAATGAAAGTTAATGGAACAAAAATCGCTGTGAATACAGTTAACACTTTCATAGTATTGTTCAATTGATGCGAACTCAATGAAAGATAGCCATTAATAAGATCACCGCAAATTTCATAGTACATGGTACAAAGGCCATTCAATCTTTCGCATCTTTCGTATAGATCTTGTAGTGCATGTTCTATATCACCATCTTCATCGATTAATCGTTGCGGAACATCAGTACGTAAATTTTGAATCATGCGTTCGTGATAATTAAAAATACGCTTCAATTTACGCAGACGCGATTGATAGGCAATTAATTCGCGCATAATTTCATCATTGGGCTTGTCCTGTAAGGCATCCTCAAGATCAGTCAGGCTGGGCTCAAATGCCAATAACGCCTCCAAATACCGGCCAACAGAAAACCGCATAATTCGCGTTGCCAACAATCCAGGGCTTACTAATAGATTTTCTTGTTGAGCATTCTCCCAGTAATACTGAATTCCCAATGATTTATCAGCATGGCGACTAATTAAACATCGATCACCGGCAAATAAACCAATGGTTATTTGTTGTATGGTTAAATCCTGATTAAATTCTGTAATACCGCGATAAAGAATGAGCGTATAGTTATCAAAAGTTTCCGTTTTCGGTGGATGACGAAAACGCTGAACATCCTCAATCGCCAGCGGATGACACTTCATAGATTGTAAAAATGATTTTTCAACGTCTAATTTTTCATCAAATAAATCAATCCAGATGAAACTGGCATTATCAGCTCTCCATTTTTCAATGAGTTCTTCATGACCTTGTAGCCATTGCTTATTGCCAGTTAATAATTGTGTTCTGATCATATATTCAAAGCTCTGCCGCCATCGACATTAATAATTTGCCCGGTAATGTAATTGGTTTTGCTCGCTAGAAATAAAACCAGATTCACAATTTCATCCGGATTACCTAATTTTTTCATAGGAATTTTTTCCAATATTTTCTGCGTGTCACTTGTTGGTGTCTCCGGCCATAAAATTGCGCCGGGTGCAATGCCATTCACACGAATATCCGGCGCCAGTTCCAGTGCAAGTGATTTGGTCATCATCACATTACCAGCTTTTGCCATGCAATAGAGGCTGTGATTTCTGAGCGGTTTATCAGCATAAATATCGGCAATGTTAATAATGGAACCTTGTGATTTTTTTAATGAGGTAGCTAAGGCTTGAATTAAAAAATAAGGTGCTTGTAAATTGCTATTGAATAAAGAGTTCCAGTCCTGAACACTTGCTTCAGCTAAAGGTGTTGGATAAAACATCGACGCATTGTTAACCAATACGTCCAAACGCTGCCATTGTTGGAGACTTTTTTCTGCAAGTGTTTTAATCGATTCAATATCATCAAAGTCGGCGTGGATACAAATTGCTGAATTTGTACGTTGTTGATTGAATTCTGCAGTCAAGCTTTCAGCTACTGTTTGTGAATCACGATAATGTAAAACCAGATTGTACCCGGCAGCATGTAAGCCTTTTGCAATTGCAGCGCCGATACGTTTGGCGCTTCCAGTGACTAATGCAACACGATTTTCAGTGTTTAAATCAAGCATAATGTTTTTTAAATTCTCTTAATAAGCCTATACGTTTTTTGTGCATGGCTTCATTGATTTTGATGCCCATAATGCCTTGATCGACAAATTCTTTGGCTTTTACTTCAATACAGATTTGATAAGCCTTTCGTAAAAAATTGGTTTGCGGGTAATCGCGATCTTCAAAACCGGTTCTCCCTCTTGCATCGGACTCGCAACACACTAAAAATTGTTCGAATCTTTCGGGTCGACGAAATGCATCCAAACGCAATAAGAGTTTTAACAGACTGGACGCCTTTAATTCCATTGCGCGATGACAATGTGTGTGCCATGCAGCAACGGCGATTGCCAACTCTTTATAATCATTCGGGCATTTAATTCGTTGGCACAAGGTTTCAATCAAAGGCAAACTGCGTTCTTCATGACCAATATGTCGGGGTAATATATCTACAGGTGTTGTTGCTTTGCCTAGATCATGTATCAAGGTTGCAAATCGTATTAATGGATCGGCCGATAATTTAACGGCTTGTTGCAAACTCATTAAACAATGAACACCGGTATCAATTTCAGGATGATAAGCAGCAGTTTGTGGCACACCAAAGAGTGCATCTATTTCAGAAAATAACACTTTGAGTGCACCGCAATCGCGTAATACAGAAAAATAAACTTCCGGATTTTTTTCAGTCAGTGCGCGTTGTGTTTCTTTCCAGACGCGTTCAGCTGTTAAATAATCGACTTCACCTGCGTTCACCATTTCACGCATTAAGACTAAAGTTTCATTCGCAACGCTAAAACCCAAATGCGCATAACGCGCTGCAAAACGCGCCACTCTTAATACGCGTAATGGATCTTCAGCAAAAGCTTGGGAGACATGCCGTAATAATTTATTGTGGATATCCGCTTGGCCATTAAAAGGATCAATCAGATGACCCTGGTCGTCCTGTGCAATGGCATTAATGGTGAGGTCGCGACGCGATAGATCCTCTTCCAGGGTGATGGATGGATCAGCATTCACAGCAAAACCGGTATAACCTTTACCGCTTTTACGTTCAGTGCGTGCCAAGGCATATTCTTCTTTGGATTGGGGATGCAAAAACACCGGAAAATCCTTTCCAACTTGTTGAAATCCCTGTGCCAGCATTTCGTCAATACTCGCGCCAACGACTACCCAATCGCGTTCCGTTACCGGACGTTTAAGTAATTGATCGCGTACTGCACCACCTACCAGAAAAATTTGCATGTTAAATCCAATCTTATTGACAGGCTCAGTATAGAGTAATAAAAAAATCTAAACCAACCTGTTGTATTGTAAAAAAAACTCGGATAGAGTCACGGTTCGTCAACTCATTCAGATATTTTTCCATGCTTAATATGAATTCCATGAAACATTTCGTCGCCGCACTGCGTCCAATTTGGTACGTGGTGCGCTGCGCCTTTGTTAGCGGAATTTGTTGAATTAAGTAGAGTTTCATCAAAGGCCGCAGCATAAAAACTGCGGCCTTTGTATTTTATAGATTGCAGTTTTTAGTTGTGGCAACACATTAAGGAGTGTTGTCATGCTAGTACTTGCTTATTTCGGAGTTGTATTAATTTGGGCGACTACCCCATTAGCTATTCAATGGAGTAGCCACGGCGTCAGTTTCAGTGCAGCTGCCTTGTCACGCATGACCTTGGCTGTGCTAATTGCTGTTGTCATTGATCTGCTTTTTCGTCAAAAATTATTTTCCTATCTAAAAAATTGGAAATTATTTTTTGCTGCATCTCTCGGCGTTTTTCCTAACATGCCATTGGTTTATTGGTCTGCGCAATTCATTCCATCGGGTTTAATTGCTGTGATATTTGCGTTATCGCCTTTGGCAACAGGATTAATTAGTTGGTGGTTATTAAAAGATAATCCATTTACTCTCAGACGAGTCTTGTCCCTGTTGATCGCTATTGCAGGTTTGTCTTTAATTTTTTATGAGCAATGGCAATTAAATTTGCAGGCGCTATACGGCGTATTGGGAATATTGACATCCTGTTTTTTGTTTTCTTTCAGCAGTGTGTTAGTGAAAAAAT
Organism: uncultured Cellvibrionaceae bacterium; assembly: GCA_964537795.1. Classification (GTDB taxonomy): domain Bacteria; phylum Pseudomonadota; class Gammaproteobacteria; order Pseudomonadales; family Cellvibrionaceae; genus Cellvibrio. The sequence continues at coordinate 7,404 of CAZICR010000129.1, forward strand.
TAACTATGACACAACATTCTCCTGATGCTTTTATTCAGGCGACAGGTGCATTAATTTTCTCATTGCCAGGGCTGTGGATTTTTTGGTGGATTCAAGACGGGCATATTCCTGATCAGCTGCCCCCAACAGAAGCTTGGGCAAGTATCTTATATCTCACGTTAGTGGGGTCATTGATTGGCGCTGTTTTATTCTTCTACGTTTTACAACGCCTGGCAGCTGGAGTCGTGGCTTTAATAACGCTCATGACTCCCTTGCTTGCACTTTGGTTGGGCAATGTTTTGGCGGATGAAGACTTAACAGTCCAAGCAAAATGGGGTGTTGTTTTGGTTCTGTCAGGGTTGGCTTGCTACGGAAGTTGGTCAATTGACTCCTTGAAAAAGATAGTTGATCAATGGGTATTAAGTCGGTTACTCAAAGTCCAATCAAAAAATGCCGCCGAAATCTACCTGCAGGAAATTAAAAGCGACATAGAAAAATATAAATGACATTGTTTGGTGCACTCACTCTGGGGGTGCACTGATTTTATGCGTCAATATGGTGCCAAATTAAATACCCTAAATAGTATGCCATCTTGTATCCAACTATTAACTCCATGAATTTCAAAAGAAAATTAAAGTTGGCTT
>CAZICR010000130.1:0-7893 GCA_964537795.1 uncultured Cellvibrionaceae bacterium
TCTTGAAGGTTGTACCACCGTTTTGACGCAAGAATTTACCCATGCTGTCAACAACACAGTTAGACACATTCAAAGTAGAAGCTGCGTTCACTTGGATGAATTTGTCTGAACCAGCGAAAGCAGAAATATTCGCCACGTTAACAGTACCTGAAGACTTGATAGTCATGGCATCTTCACCAACGTTAGTCCAACGAACGTTGTTGATAGAACCACCGCCATAGAAGTGAATGCCATCGGCAGCATTGTTACCAAGAACAACATTGCGCAGTGTTGCACCATTCTCTACACGGAACACAGGATCCTGGCCTTCACTCTGGCTGCCATCACCCAATGAGCCACCAGCATTGAACGTCCTACAGCCACCATCATAGGTACCACTCGTAACTTTGATGGTTGAATTTACAGTAGTGGTGGCACCTGCGTTACAAGTTGCACCGGTAATGCTACCGCCGCTTCCGCCACCGCCAGTGCTGCTGCTAGTACCGCCACCGCCAGTTGAACTGGAAGAAGATGAAGTAGTACCGCCTGAGCTACCGCTAGGGATAGAACATTCTTTTACTGATTTCGAAGGAATTGGGTCTGAACCAAAAGTCGACACGCTACAAGAGAAAGATCCACTTAACACTTTGTATACGAATTTCCCTGATGCACCAAACGCTACGTTAGTAGAGTTGGCAACAGAACAGGTTTGGCCAATTTTACAAATGGTCACATAGCCATCTGGGCGGTTGGAAGCAGAGAATGCGCTAGTTGCGCAACCTAAAAGTGCAGCCGCGATAAGAGTTTTCTTCAACATAATTTCAATCTCGTCTGGTTAATATTAATAGAGGACGGACTGACCGAGATGCCATTCTGCAATGACAAGGAAAATACGACTATTCCAGTAACACAAAGCAGTATTATTTTTATTTACGCTTAGGTACTACATAAAGCTGAGGGTGAAGCTACTCTTGTTTTTTTGTGAATACTAGATTTTTTGACGCCACATAAGTTTATTTTCAGGAAATGCAGATGCTTAACACACTTTATTTCCAACGAACGTCACTTTTTCTCCTGTTTGATGTTTTTTGTACCACAGACTCTTGTTTGCGCAGTCATTAGGATAATTATCTATTCCAAGTATTTTTTTCCATAAAACAGCTCAAAAAAGACTTTTCCCAAAACCCAATAGATTAAAAGTGTTTATAAGTGCCAAAATTTATTTTGTCTGCTAAGATTGCGCTATCAGCACGTTTTTGTTGCAGTCGGGTTTGCGCCAAATCAAATAATCAAGGCAAAGATCAGGCGATAATTGCCAAGCAACCTCAAAGTGCCATTACAAGTTAATAATAAAATAAACCTAATTTCTGAATTGATTGCGCAAACAGTTACCTGTTATTTACCTCAAGCCGGTCAATATTTACTCAACATAACCATAAAAGCAGAGGAATCGAAAATGATAAAAACACTTCTGGTCTATGCCCACCTGATCGCAGCCTGCCTGTCGGTAGGGATACTGTTAATTCAGGATTTATCACTCGCCAAATCTCGCGGTTGCGCTCTGGATAGGGACGCAATTGAAACCCTGAAACGCAATGCGCAAATTGTCAGCCTGGCATTGGTGGCCCTGTGGTTAAGTGGTTTGGCAATAGTGGTCATGGGATACATGGAAAATCCGGCCTATTTAATGAACCAAAAACTTTGGGCTAAGTTCTCGGTGGTAGGAATCCTGACGCTCAACGGTTTTTTCCTTCACTATTACAGCTTCCCAAAAGTAATTTCGCCCCGGGGGTTTTTAGGGTCAACCCGCACAGAACAGTTTTTTGTACTCCTTACAGGGGTCATATCCTTCACATCATGGCTCTATGCTTCTTATCTCGGCATAGCCCGCCCTTGGAATAACGTCGCCCCTTACACATTTGTCATGGCTATATACGGCGGCATACTGATAACGGCGTTTATCATCGCATTTGAATATTGGCGTGGACTAAAGCGTACCCCCAAATTAGCTTTGAATTAATCTTTCAAAAAGCAGACGATTTGCGCCCGGATTTACAGCAATAACATCAAAACCTGCCCTACTTCAGGTCGTCATGCTTATCTCAATCTAATTATGTTAGAGTCCTGACTCATTTCAATTTTTCAACTGCAGATAAACTCTGCAGTTTTTATTTACAGGTGTTGTATGAGCAAGATTCATTTTATAGGTGGTGAAAAAGGTGGCGTTGGAAAATCCATGACATCGCGATTATTAGCGCAATATTTAATTGATACCGGTGTACCATTTATAGGACTGGATTCAGATCAATCTCACGGTACTTTTTCGCGTTTCTACAGTGATTTTGCATCACCCCTGATTATTGATGATTACGATAGTCTCGATCAGTTAATAATTCTCGCACAAGAGAATCCGCAAAATGATTTGATTGTTGATCTGGCCGCACAAACATCGGCACGACTTGGTAAATGGATTGATGAAAGTGACTCCCTGACGTTACTTCAGGAATTGGATTGTGAAGTTTATTTGTGGCACGTAATGGATGATGGTGTTGATTCCATGAATTTATTAAATCACTTATTGAATCGTTATCCACAAGACTTTATCAAGTTCGTCGTAGTAACCAACCAGGGACGTGGTGAATGTTTTGAACATTTTGAACGATCCACCATCTACCAAAAAGCCAAGGATCGAGATGCCGTTTTTATTACCCTGGGGAAATTACAACCGCAAATAGCCGCGCGGATTGATTTCAGCAACACCAGTTTCTGGGGTGCCGCCAACAATATTGATGTGATGAATATTATCGAACGTTCACGCGTGCGTGTGTGGCTGAAAAACAATTATTTGCAGTTCGATAAGTTATTGGCGTAGCCTGGTGGGCGATCTGCCCACCTTACTGTAATCGCTTCCCCTCAAAGACAATTTTGTCGCCTTGCAAATGGCCCAGTATCACATTGCCGGGTAAAAATTTTCCGGACAGAATATCCTGTGCCAAGGGGTTTTCGATCCATTGTTGTATGGCGCGTTTTAATGGGCGTGCGCCATACACAGGATCGAAACCAATATCCGCTAATTGATTCATCGCCGCATCATCCAATTCCAGTATCAATTCGCGTTCTGCGAGGCGTTTACGCAGCAAGCCCAATTGAATATCGGCGATACCACGAATTTGTTCACGGCCAAGCGGATGAAAGACAACCACCTCATCAATACGATTAATAAATTCAGGACGGAAATGTCCGGAGACAACTTCCATGACCGCATCTTTCATCGCGTTGTAACGATTTTCGTTATTCAATGATGAGTTGAGTGAATCGTTGACAGAAGTTTCAAAACTGACAGTATCAAATGATTTATCTTCCGCTAATTCCTGAATGCGATCCGACCCTAAATTAGAGGTCATGACAATCACTGTATTACGAAAATCAACTGTGCGTCCTTGGCCATCGGTCAGACGACCATCTTCCAATACTTGTAATAAAATATTGAACACATCGGGATGCGCTTTTTCGACTTCGTCCAACAAAATCACTGAATAAGGTTTGCGACGAACAGCTTCTGTTAAATAACCGCCCTCTTCATAACCCACATAGCCGGGTGGCGCACCAATTAAACGTGCAACTGAATGTTTTTCCATAAATTCGGACATGTCGATGCGCACCATGGCTTCGGAAGTATCAAATAAAAATTCCGCGAGCGCTTTACACAATTCGGTTTTACCGACTCCTGTCGGACCTAAAAATAAAAAAGATCCATTGGGGCGATTGGCATCAGACAAACCAGCACGTGAACGACGCACCGCATTAGAGACAGCGACAACTGCTTCGTGTTGACCTATCACACGTTTGTGCAAAGATTCTTCCATACGCAATAACTTTTCGCGCTCACCTTCCAACATTTTTGAAACGGGAATGCCAGTCCATTTGGAAACCACTTCGGCAATTTCTTCTTCAGTGACTTTATTACGTAGCAATTTCATTTCCATCATTTCGGCTTGGCCAGCCATATCCAACTGTTTTTCCAAAGCCGGAATAATGCCGTATTGCAATTCAGACATGCGCGCTAAATCCCCTTTACGACGCTTCTCTTCCAATTCCAAACGCGCCTGCTCCAAATGGCTTTTAATTTCTACGGAACCTTGCAGAGCCGCTTTTTCAGCGCGCCAGATTTCTTCGAGATCGTTAAACTCACGTTCGATTTTATCTATGTCCTGATTAATTTTTGCCAGACGTTTTTTACTGGCTTCGTCTTCTTCTTTTTTTACGGCTTCACGTTCAATTTTTAATTGAATTAAACGGCGCTCAAGCTTATCCATTTCTTCAGGTTTGGAATCGATTTCCATACGAATTCGGCTGGCGGCTTCATCGATTAAATCAATTGCTTTATCCGGCAACTGACGATCAGTGATATAGCGTTGTGATAATTTTGTGGCAGCGATAATCGCACCATCAGTGATATCCACACCGTGGTGAACTTCGTAACGTTCTTTTAAGCCGCGCAGAATTGCGATAGTGTCAGATTCAGTCGGTTCATCGACCAACACTTTCTGGAAACGACGTTCAAGTGCGGCATCTTTTTCAATATATTTTCGATACTCATCCAAAGTAGTTGCACCCACGCAATGCAATTCACCGCGCGCCAATGCAGGTTTCAACATATTGCCTGCATCCATTGCACCTTCGCCTTTGCCAGCGCCAACCATTGTGTGTAACTCATCAATAAATAAAATAATACGACCTTCTTGCTTGCTTAATTCATTGATGACGGATTTTAAACGTTCTTCAAATTCACCACGAAATTTTGCACCGGCGAGCAAACCACCTAAATCAAGTGAGAGCAAACGTTTGTTTTTTAAACCTTCAGGCACTTCACCATTCACAATTCGTTGCGCAAGGCCTTCAACAATGGCTGTTTTACCCACACCTGGCTCGCCAATTAATACCGGATTATTTTTAGTGCGGCGCTGTAAAACCTGAATAGTGCGACGAATTTCATCATCGCGACCAATCACCGGATCAAGTTTTCCTGATTCAGCACGCGCCGTTAAATCAATGGTGTATTTTTCCAGCGCCTGACGATTACCTTCTGAATCAGCATCATCAACCGTTTCGCCGCCACGTACAGTTTGAATGGCTTGTTGCAAACGCTGCACATTGCCATGTTTTTTCAATAATTCGCTGACACTACCACCTGCATCGCTCATCGCCATTAATAAAACAGAATCACTGGAAACAAATTTATCGCCAATTTTTTGTGCGTGGCGATCAGCCAGATTTAATAATTTTCCCAACTCAGGTGAAGCACTGATATCACCAGTAGGATTTTTAATGCGCGGTAAATTTTCCAATTGTTGAGTTAACGCAGTACGCATTCCAGAGACATCGAAACCTGCCTGATTTAATAACAGGCGAACACTGCCAGAGCCTTTCTGATCAAGCATTGCCAATAACAGATGGGTGGGCTCCAATTGGGAATGATCCTGCCCCATCGCCAAGGACTGGGCATCAGACAACGCAGATTGTAATTGGGTGGTTAGACGGTCAAGACGCATGATTTACCTTTTGATGTTGCTTCTGTTGAACTTCAGGTAACCCATACGTGGGGGCAAGATGAGTGATTTCAAGCGGGCATTCTATGCCCGCTGCTGTTTATTTGTTTTGGATCAAATTTGCGTGGTTTCTGTGACGTGAAAAAACTTGATGCTTAAGGGGTAGTTTTTCACAACACCTTTGTTAGCGTTGATGCCACCCATAATGATGAAAATAATTGAACATATAAACAAAACAAACAACAACGCAAAACCTATAAGTACAAACACTAGAATCCAACTAATCACTGCATAGATCAATGAACTTAACGCCCAGTTCATAACAACCTTACCCTGCTGGTCAATATAGTCGTCATCGTTTTTACGCGACTGCCACATGACTAAAGGAATAACCAATCCCAACAATGGAATCAATATGGAAGCAAATTGAGCCAAGTGCATCATCATGGCGTAATCAAAATTATTGGTTTTGATTTCAATAGGCCTCGGAGCGGATACAGGAGCAGCCTGAGGAGCCGCTTCTGGCGCCGCATTCACTGCTTCACCCGCCAAAATTTTTTCTTTTGCGCGCAGAAACTCTTCTTCCGTAATCATGCCTTTTTCTTTGAGTTCGTTTAATTTTTCAATTTGTTCGAGATTCATAAATCGATTCCTTTGTTAGAGATAAAAATGACAAGCACCAGACTATAACAACCAGATCAAACTCGCCATACGTCCGGTAACACCATCGCGACGATAGGAATAAAACTTATCTTTTTGTTCAAACGTACAATAATCACCACCAAAAATTTGTGTTACACCCAAAGCCTGTAATTCTGCACGCGCCAGAGCATAAATATCCGCATAAAAATGCAATGGTCGTTTACCCGGAGCAAATGAAGCTGCAATTTGATCTGTGTGCTGCGCAGACGTTGATGATTGAAAAAAGGCTTCTAACACATCAATACCCACTTCAAAATGCTGACTGGAAATTGCCGGCCCCAAATAAGCTAAAACCTGTGCAGGATCAGAAAATTGATCAAGTGTTTTTTGCAAAATTGATTGCGCCAAACTGCGCCAGCCGCAATGCACTGCAGCGACTCTTGCTCCTTCCTTATCGCACAGTAAAACCGGTAAACAATCCGCCGTCATCACCAAACACGCCAAACTTTTTTCACTTGTATAACAAGCATCCGCTGTACGAACCCGCGCATCCGCTTGAGCTTCGACAACTTTATTGCCATGCACTTGCTCAAGCCATTGTGGTGATTTTTGTAGTCCCAAGTGTTCAATTAATTTTTTTCGATTGATTTCAACGGCAACGGGATCATCATTCACATGAGTGCCCATGTTCCAACTGTTATAAACACCCTGACTAACCCCACCCTCACGGCATGTAATTGCAGTCCGAACATTGGCTGGTGCGGGCCAGTTGGGTGTGATAATCACTGATCTTCCTCATTCAAATACCCCTTATCCAATGCATCCACCAATCCCTGAAAATCAGCAGGCAAAGGTGCATGCCACTCTACATACTCACCGGTGCCGGGATGCTCAAGCCCCAATTTGGCTGCATGCAACGCCTGCCGGGGAAAGTTTTTCAAGCTATCAATCAAATGCTGGTTGGCGCCTTTGGGAATTTTGAAACGATTACCATAAGTTTGATCCCCCACCAAAGGAAAGCCTATGTGCGCCATGTGTACACGAATTTGATGGGTACGACCCGTTTCCAGATTCACCCTTATATAAGTATGTTGAGGGTAACGCTTGATGACACGGTAATGTGTGACCGCTCTTTTGCCACCCGCGCTCAACACAGCCATTAATTTTCGTTGTAATGGATGACGCCCCATAGGCGCATCCACTGTTCCGCCGCCAGTCATAGCCCCCACAGCAATCGCATGGTATTCACGGCTGACAGTTCTGTCTGCCAGCTGCGCAACCAAATCCGTATGAGCTTCCAGTGTTTTGGCGACCACCATCAAACCTGTAGTTTCTTTATCAAGGCGGTGAACAATACCTGCGCGAGGTAAGTTGATGAGATCAGGCACATGGTGCAACAAGGCATTGACTAATGTCCCGGTGTAATTTCCTGCTGCGGGGTGAACCACCAGTCCCGCCTGTTTGTTGATCACCAGCAGATCTTCATCTTCATGAACTATATCCAATTCAATTTCTTCAGCTTCCCATTCACCTTGAGCTTCAAGTTCTGCGTCGAGCGACAGGGTTTCACCACCGATAATTTTGTCTTTAGGCTTGGCAATCCGGCCATCCAACTTGAGTTGCCCGTCCTTTATCCAGCTTTGTAACCTTGATCGGGAAAAATCAGGGAACAACTCCGACGCCACTTGGTCGAAGCGCATACCACTCATGGTGACGGGAACCA
>CAZICR010000131.1:0-7773 GCA_964537795.1 uncultured Cellvibrionaceae bacterium
CATCAAGCAACAAATCAGTGAAAATCCCGTCATCCTTTATATGAAAGGTTCGCCCAGTGCTCCGCAGTGTGGTTTTTCAATGCGTGCATCCCAAGCAGTGATGGCCTGTGGTCAACGTTTTGCGTTTGTCGATATATTGGCCAACCCGGAAATTCGCACTGAGTTACCTAAATTTGCTAATTGGCCTACATTCCCACAATTGTGGGTTAAAGGTGAGTTGGTTGGCGGGTGCGATATAGTTACCGAAATGCATGAGAAAGGTGAGTTGAAGCCTTTGATTGATGCGGCGGTACAACCCCAAGCTTGATTGTAGAATAACCAGAACAGGCCCAATGAGGGCCTTTTTTTATTAGTGACTAATAAAGTCTTTGATCACAATAGACATCAAGACTAATCCACTCAAACCACCAATCACGCAAAGCGCCAGACCTATCAATGCTTTGCGTTGATTCAGTTGTTTATTGCTATCCCGTTCCATTGAGTGAGCTTCCCATGCCAACTGCTTGGATCGGATCAGTTTTTCCCTTAACTTCGCCAATGCATCCAGCTCATGTTGAATTTTAACTTTCTCTTCAGCCAACTGGCTTTCAGAAAGGGTCTTTGCTCTGCTGATGACTCGTGCATCCAGTTCGGCGACCTTATTGTCCAATAAAATGGACAGTTGTTTTATCTGCATAGAAATTTCCTGAAAAGCTCTCCCTGATTAAGGTCGAATCACTTTTGATTTCCAGCGTGCAGGCCACATTCTTTTTTGGTGGCTTCTTCCCACCACCAACGGCCTTCACGTTCATGCTGCCCCGGACCAACCGGTTTGGTACAGGGTTCGCAGCCTATGGAAATATAGCCCTTATCATGCAGTTCGTTGTAAGGCACCTGACAAATTCGCAGATAATCCCACACTTCCTGTGACGACCAGTTAGCTAAAGGATTAAATTTGGTCAGTTTTTCATTGGGGCGGGCGAACAGGCTGTCGTTTTGAATAACCGGGATTTCTGCGCGGGTAGGGCTTTGGTCTTTGCGCTGGCCGGTAATCCAGGCATCCAGCGTCAGTAGTTTTTTGCGTAGAGGTTCAATTTTGCGAATACCACAACATTCTTTGTGGTCATCTTCGTAAAAGCTGAATAATCCTTTTTCGGCGACCAATTTTGATACTGCTTCCGCATCCGGTGATAACACATCAATACGAATCCCGTAATGTTTGCGTACCTTTTCAATAAACCGGTAAGTTTCTGGATGCAAACGCCCTGTATCCAAACAAAAAACCGGTATGTCACGACGAAAGTTAATAGCCATTTCAATCAGGGCAACATCTTCTGCACCACTAAATGAAATCGCAATTTTATCGAATTGATTAATGGCATATTTGAGTATCTGTTGCGGGGTTTGTTTTTGTAATTCACTTTCCACATCAAGCAGATTGATCGTTGTTGTTGTCATCTGTAAATCACCAAATCAGGTTCATGAAATATTCTGGCAGCATAGCAGAATTGCCATTGAAGCCGAAGCCGTGGATTGGACTTATAGCTTTAAAAGAGGTAGATTGCCGCCACTTTTTTATCAATTTTTCTCTGTTGGAGGTCGTTGTGGAAATTGCATGTTTGGATCTTGAAGGTGTACTGGTTCCTGAAATATGGATTGAATTTGCCAAGGTAACTGGCATTGAGGAACTGAAAGCGACTACGCGCGATATTCCTGATTACGACGTATTAATGAAACAGCGCATTCGTATTTTGGAGCAGCACAAATTAGGCTTGAAAGAAATTCAGGATGTGATCGCCACACTGAAACCTTTGGAAGGTGCTGTGGAATTTGTTGACTGGTTGCGTGAGCGTTTTCAAGTGATCATTCTTTCCGATACTTTCTACGAATTCTCACAGCCACTGATGCGTCAATTAGGTTTCCCGACTTTGTTCTGCCACCGATTAAATGTTGATGAACGTGGCATGGTAGTCGGTTATACCCTCCGTCAAAAAGATCCAAAACGCCAATCGGTGTTGGCTTTAAAAACCTTGTATTACCGCATAATTGCGGCAGGTGATTCTTACAATGACACCACTATGTTAGGCGAAGCGGACCAAGGTATTTTGTTCCATGCGCCGCAAAACGTGATTGATCAATTCCCGCAATTCCCTGCAGTACACACATACGCAGATTTGAAAAAAGAATTTATCAAAGCCAGTAACCGCCAGTTAAGTCTGTAATTCTTTTATGCATCACCAACCTATGTCGAAATTATCGTAGGTTGGTGGTGAGCAATGCGAGTCACAACATTTTTATAAAAAATAATTAATACAAACAACGCCTGAACAATCCAATTGCCATTTGATAACCCAGCAATTGTAATTCTGCATCGTATCTGTCGCCTTCATCGCGCATAAACGCGTGCACGCCGTTGAATTCGTGCCAAGTAAAATTCACTTTTTTCTCAACCAGATTTTGATAAACCTTTGCGCGGCCTTCTGCTGGAATATGCGGATCCTGTTTGCCCCAGATCATTTGCAATTCACCTTTTATGTCACCCGTGCGCGTCAAGCTTTCGTTGCCGGGTTTTGAGGGGGTTAAACCGGAATGAATATCGGTCGCATAAAAACAACTGGTTGCGGATACTTCAGGGTGTATTGCGGCGCGATAAGCCAATCCGCCACCTAAACAAAATCCCATAGCGCCAATTTTTCCGGAAAAATAATTCAGGGTTTTGATGTGATCAATCATTGCTTGGGTATCGGAATCATGTGCTTCTAAATGTTTGGCGACTTTGTCGGCATTCCCTTTGTCCCGTCCGGCATCGTCATAACCCAATACGGTACCGATTGGATTTAATTCGTGAAAAACTTCAGGCACTAACACAATAAAACCGTGGCCCGCCATAATTTGTGCACTGCGGCGAATAGGCGAGGTTTGTTGAAAGATTTCCGAATATAAAATAATTGCAGGAAATTTTTTACTCTGGGTTTCTTCAGTTTCTTTGGGGCGGTAAACATAGCAACGCATAACACCGGTAGCTGTATTTAAATCGACATGATGGTTTTGAATTAACATATTTTACTTTCTCATTTACAAAATTTCTTTGTAGGGGTGCTGCTTGCTGCGCCCAAATGGTCCCAGGCTAAACCTCCCCTCTCCAAGGAGGAGACAAGGGCGCAGCAAGCAGCGCCCTACAGATTAAAACATTGTTCAAAAGATTTTTATGGTCTGGAAGCTGCCAAGATTACAGATCAATTCCATGTAAGACAATCCTGCATGCATATAATTTATTGATCCTGGCGACTGCCTTTATGCATTTTACACTCGGATACATAGACAAAAAAATAACCAAAAAAATGCTTACATCCCGTAGTTTGAATCCCATGTAGTTGGTAAAAATTGGAAACGTAATGTAGAAGTTTAATACTGAAAAAATAATAGCCTCATGCCATTCCAACAATATCGCAATCTTGTGCTGTGCCTCTATGTATGACAGCGCACTGACATAAAATATTTAATCATTAATACTCCCTCCGCTCACTCTTGTTTGAGTGATACACACAAATCTCGAGGGATAAACACATGAAGTTATTTAATTGTTCAATGAAAAATATTTCGACTAATTCGCGAGTGTTAAGTCTTGCTGTAATAACAACAATAGCGAGCCCGATTGCACATGCTGATGATATGGGATGGTATTTTGGTGCTGCTGCTGGTGAGGCGGAAGCGAAATTTAATAACGTTAGAATTGGGGATGATTTACTCGGTTCTGATTATGAAACCAGTAATCTTAACGCTGATAACAGGGACAAGGCTTATAAGGTTTATCTGGGATATCAAGTTAATTCCTACTTTGCACTTGAAGGGGGTTATTTCGATTTTGGGACGACAGATTTTACCTTGGATACAACGCCACTAGGTGTGTTTAGCAGCCAAACAGATATGAAAGGTTTTAATTTTGATGCGCGTGCAATGATGCCTTTTTCTGATATGGTCTCAATCTATGCGCTTGTTGGTGTAAATTATATTGAAGCAAAAAATAATCAAACCGGTACTGGGCTCGTTAGTTTAATAGCTTCCGGAAGCACTGAGCGTGATGTTAATTATCAATATGGCTTAGGCCTGCAATTTGATTTCACTGATAATTTTGCCATGCGTGTTGAAGCAGAACGTTTTAGAGTCAATGATCCGTCGGGTGATAAGGATTTTGTAGATATGGCCTCATTGGGTTTGGTTTATAAATTTGCGGATTAAATTTTATAGCCGCGAATGCGGCTTTTTTATTGTTCAAACTATTTATACCTTCTATGTGTGATGGCGTACGGATTGATGAAAAATGAAGGTGTAGTGTTTTCAATGAATCAGTCGGTTAATTATTGGGGGTTAATCATGAAAACCAAAGTCTGTGTGTGGATTGATCACAAGAATGCATTCATCGTTTTCTGGGGTGGCGAAATCAAGCAATTGGAAGTCACAAACTATTTCGAAGACAAACTTTACGCCGCCCCTGTAGCTAGTTCACTCAATCATTATTATGACGAAGTTGTCTCGAATATCGCGCAGGCTGAATCAATATATATATTTGGCTTAAATGAAGCAAAAAAACAACTTAAAGCCAGGCTCGAGTTAAAGCAATTAATTAACGGCAGCGCAAGAGGGTTAGCTGAACTTGAAAAAGAGGTTGTGCATAGCTAATAAATAGCTGATTTTTTAAGTAAAAGTTCCATTGAAGAAAACTAACGCAACTTATTTTTAGAGGAAAATATGAAAACTGTCATTCATCGAAAAATTCTGGGTGCTTTATTTATAAGCACAATATTGGTTTCAGTCTCTGCTTGTGACAAGCGAGCAACGGGGGAATCACAACACTTCAGTTCGCAATCCAGTTTACAATCCAGCTCCCAATCCAGCTCCCAATCAAGCTCCCAATCAAGTTCGGAACGCACAACGCTAACAACAAGTATTGATGCGGCCGATACGGAATTAGCTAATCAAATCCAATCTGCGCTTTCTCGTGATGAAATGACTTCTTCATTATCGATTCTTTTATTGGTTTCTGATGGCAATGTACGTTTAACAGGTGTGGCAGACAATCAACTACAGCTTGATCAAGTCATTAAAGTGGTAAAGTCTGTTGATGGTGTACACAATATTGATGGTCAATTGAGTTTGAAACAGTAGGTTTATTCCGTGTTGTAATCCGCTCTAAACTATAGCAGGTTCACCTTAAGGTACCTGCAATAGTTGCTTTTGATATGGTACCTTTTGAGTTGTTTGCTAAAGACCTATATGTCACTAATAAACACACTAGAAATAGTTGTCTTTCGGTTCATGCAATCCACCTTATGTTTCAATTTGTTGGTTGCGTTTTGATGATTGTATAAAAGATCTTTCATTGCTTTTCACCAAAGCAGATTTTTCAGGTTGCGTAACTTGTTGTTGCTTCGAGCTAACATCTTGAGTTTGTCTTTGTTGATTTTTAATGTCAGGCGAATTTTTGGAATCCGGCTTTCTTGGAGCATTCATAATTTTATCCATTTTAAAAGTGCACAACACGGTTTGTGAGCCCAGAAAATCAGGCTAGCAATTCAGGCAGAAATGATCAGTGCGTTAGCGAACTGAGTACTTAAACATAAGAGTTTAGTGTGCAGTCATATGCTTTGTATTTTGCTATTAACCTGAAGGATTTATCATGTTAAATATATCGAATGACTTACAAAATTTTTCAATTCAAGCAACAGATCTTGTTGATTATCAGATTGAAGTCACTGATGGAGTGATAGGTTATTTGCAAGCTATGTTGATTGATACCGAGTCCTGGACCATCCGTTATTTAATTGTTAATACCGGTACTTGGTGGTTAGGTCATGCAGTACTTATAGCGCCACAATGGATTAGAGAGGTTAGCTGGTTAAAGTCGAAAATCTATGTGGATATGACACAAGAGCAAGTGAAAAAGGCTCCTGTATTTAATCCTATAATGCCTTTTGATCGTGAATTGGAAAAAGGTATATATCGACATTATGGCCGTGAAGGTTATTGGGAAGAGAATGCTGCACTAGTTGATAGTGCTTAGTGATTCTGAAGAAGCTTTCAAATATTCTTCCTCACCAAAATTATCGGATGTCCTATTTCTGTTGCACCTTCAAAATATTCCTGTCCAATTAATTGTGGTGCCACATTGTTCCAGCCGTAACTTTGCTGGCCACAGGTAGCGATGACTTTACCCAGTGCTAAATCACCTGCTTGAATAATGTCGCCATCTTTCACTTTGATGTAACCCTGAGGCAGTGGATGCATTTTATTTTCCTGAAAAATGTTCCTGTAGATTTTGCAAAATCACATTCACTTTCGCCAATGTTTCCTCGTATTCTTTATCGCAGATCGAATCGGCAACTATTCCGCCGCCGCCCCAGCAATGAATATTGTCTTTATCGCAAACCAAAGTACGTATAGCGATGTTGGAGTCCATTTGTCCGTCGACACTGATGTAGCCAATACTGCCGCAGTAAATCGAGCGTTGGTGCGGTTCCAGTTCTTCGATAATTTCCATGGCGCGAATTTTTGGTGCGCCGGTAATGCTGCCACCAGGGAAAGCGTCGCGCAGTAAATCTATGGGGCTGGATTCGGGCTTTAATTTTCCGGTGACGGTGCTGACCAGATGATGCACGTTGGCAAAACTTTGTAATTCACATAGATGGGGCACTTCAACTTGCGTTGCGTGTTTACTCAAGTCATTTCGGAGCAGGTCAACAATCATTACATTTTCGGCACGATTCTTTTGGCTGGATTCCAGCCATTGTGCATTTCTCAAATCTTCCTCCGGGCTTTTGCCGCGTGCGATTGTGCCTTTGATAGGTTTGGTTTCGATCATGTCACCGCGTACTTGAAGGAAGCGCTCAGGTGAAAAACTTAAGACTGATCCTGCATCCCATTGCATAAAAGCTGAGAAAGGAGAGGGCAGTTGTTGGCGTAAATGCAGGTAGGCAAGGAGTGAATCGCCCTGATATGAGGACGAAAAACGTTGGGCCAGATTGATCTGGTAGCAGTCACCGGCCTTTATATAGTCCTGAACAGATGCAAATAGATTGGCGTATTTATTTGCTTTAATATTGCTTTCTAATTTATTGATTTTAAATGAATTAACGCCACTCTTAATGTAATGCTTTAAGTTGTGAAACGCTGCATTTTGGCGACAGATATCCTCAATAACTGAAAAGTTATAAGTGGCATCAATCGCCTGATTCATCATTAATGCGCAGGTTTTTTGCTGGTGATCCTGAATAATTGCCCAACTGTAAATGCCCAATTGCATCTGGGGCAATTGGATATCTTGGGTGTTTTTTTGTGGCAGATTCTCCAAGCGCCAAGCCAAGTCATAAGCCCAGTAACCCACCGCACCGCCTATAAAAGGCCAATCCTTTTTTAACGAGGAATCATTCTTTAATAAAGAGTCGAGTTTCAAATGTAGGGACAAAAGTTTGAATGGATCTTCCGGTGAAAACTCATCTAAGGTTTTTGTCTGGATTCGGGTTTGTGATCCTTGAGTTGTGAGAGTCAAGGCTGGATCTGCTACCAGAATATCGTATCGTCCCAACACACTTTGGGGGCGACCAGAGTCCAGCCAAACAGGATTTGGCAAATGTCGAATTGCCAAAAACCAGACGGATGAATCCTCATGGTAGGGGAGGGAAATAATCTGCACTTGGGGCATTGCGACAGGCCATTAAAAATTCTCAGGCATTCTAACAGCCTGTTATGGCTGGAGTCGCGTAATCTGCTACCCGATATGTCAGGTGGCAAGACTTG
>CAZICR010000132.1:0-7714 GCA_964537795.1 uncultured Cellvibrionaceae bacterium
TTAAGGATTTGGTTGAGCTGATGGCAGGAATCTTATTGCCGAAAGTTTCTTTAACGGCTTTGAGTTCTGCAAGATCACCCACCGGTGTTGAGGTACCGTGAGAGTTGATGTAATCAATATCACCAGTAACAGTTGCCAATGCTTGTTTCATGCAACGCACGGCGCCTTCGCCTGATGGGGCGACCATATCGTAGCCATCAGAGGTTGCACCATAGCCAACCAGTTCTGCATAAATTTTTGCGCCGCGTGCTTTGGCGTGTTCGTATTCTTCAAGAACCAAACAGCCACCGCCACCGGCTATAACAAATCCATCGCGATCGGCATCGTATGCACGCGAGGCTTTATCGGGAGTGTCGTTGTATTTGGTGGAGAGTGCGCCCATGGCATCAAACAGTGCAGTGAGTGTCCAGTGTTCTTCTTCACCGCCGCCAGCAAACACAATATCTTGTTTGCCAAGTTGGATCAGTTCCATTGCGTTACCTACGCAGTGAGCACTGGTTGCACAGGCAGAAGAAATTGAATAGTTAACGCCTTTGATTTTGAAGGGGGTCGCCAAACAAGCAGAAGTGGTACTGCCCATAGTCTGGGTCACGCGATAAGGGCCAACGCGCTTCAAACCTTTTTCGCGAAGGATATCTGCCGCTTCAACCAGGTTCATGGATGACGCACCACCAGAACCCATGATAATGCCGGAACGTTCGTTTGAAACCTGATCTTCGGCCAAGCCTGAATCGGCAATCGCTTGTTGCATGGAAAGATAAGCATAAGCGGCAGCATGACCCATAAATCGCAACACTTTTCGATCAATCAAGCTCGCCAGATCAATATCAACCGAACCGGCAACCAAACTGCGAAAGCCTTTTTCTCTATAGCTTTCCTGAAATTTGATTCCCGAGCGACCAGCGCGTAACGCATCCAGTACGGTGGAAATATTATTGCCCAGACAGGAGACAATCCCCATTCCGGTTACAACAACGCGTTTCATAGGCGACCTCGTGTTTAACTGACAAGCTGCATGCAGTTCTTGTCGAATTAGAATTAAAAAATATCAGTATTTTGAAACAAACCCACACGCAAATCGTGAGCAAAATAGATGTCTTTGCCATCGCAGGATACGCGGCCGTCAGCAATCCCCATAATCAATTTGCGTTCGATAACACGCTTGAGATTGATGTGATAGGTGATCTGTTTTGCTGTGGGTAATATTTGCCCTGTGAACTTCACTTCACCACAACCCAAGGCGCGACCACGACCAGGATTGCCGCGCCAGCCCAGATAGAACCCGACCAATTGCCACATGGCGTCCAGACCAAGACAGCCAGGCATTACCGGATCACCGGGGAAGTGGCACTGGAAAAACCATAAGTCGGGTTTGATATCCAATTCGGCGACTATCTCGCCTTTGCCAAATTCACCACCGCTACTACTGATGTGTGCAACACGGTCCAGCATCAACATATTGGGCATGGGCAATTGCGCATTACCGGGGCCAAAAAGATTGCCCCTGCCGCATTCGAGCAGGTCTTCATAGCTGTAGGAAGGCTTGGGTGAAAAAGGTGTCATGTTATTATCCGTTGTCAATTTTTTCGGGGCACACGCACAAAAGGCCGCCATTCTAAGGGTTTTGGTTTTTATGTCCAGTTTGGCAATAGCACCCTAACTAATTAGTAGCTTCTGGCAAGTGAAAACTCGGCAAGTTCCTTCATGGCTTGAGTGTAGGGGTTGCTTTCAAGTTTGGAGACTTGATCCAATGCAAAGTTGACATGTTGCCTTGCACAGTCAAGGGTGTAGGTCATGCCGCCAGTCGTTTGTACGATTTGCAGAATAACAGCTAACTGGCTGGCATCACCTTTACGGATCGCTTCTGCAATCAATTCTGAATCTTGTTTGTTGGCATTTCTCATGGCATGAATCAAAGGCAATGTTGGCTTGCCTTCGGCTAGATCGTCGCCCACATTCTTGCCCAGAGTTGCTGCATCGCTGGTGTAGTCCAAGGCATCATCAACCAGTTGGAAGGCGATTCCCACATGCAATCCATACTGATACAAAGTTTTGCGCTGTTCTGTTGTTGCTCCAGCAATGACTGCGGCAACTTCGCAAGCGGCGGCAAATAAAACAGCGGTTTTTTTGTCGATCACCCGAAAATAATTGGCTTCTGTTACCGAGGGATCCTTGGCGTTGACTAACTGTTGTACTTCCCCTTCGGCAATTTGGTTGGTGGTGTTACTCAGGATTGCCATCACATCCATGTTGCTGATGCTAACCATCATTTGAAACGCGCGGGAGTAAAGAAAGTCACCGACTAATACGCTGGGAGCATTTCCCCACTGGGCATTGGCTGTAGGGCGGCCACGTCGCAATTGGGACATATCAACAACATCGTCATGCAAGAGTGTGGCGGTATGAATAAATTCTATGATTGCAGCTAGGTCAACATGGAATTTTCCCTTGTAGTTCAACGCATTGGCTGTAAGAAGTACTAACAATGGACGAAGACGTTTGCCCCCGGCTTCTACCAGATAATGACCTATGTTTTCGACTAAACCAACATCGGAATGGAGTTGTTGAATGATTACCTGATTAACAGCAGCAAAGTTATCTTGAACGATTTTATGAAAAGGCAGCATAAGTGTTTGGGTCAATAAAAAATAATTTGCCATGCTATCAGCTTGGGAAAACTTTGGGCAGGCATGGCGGAATGCATTAGTTGTCAACCAGTTTGCAAATAATTGGTTGACAGCCAGGTCTGGCTGGCTAATATGACGGCATAGTCCTTTTGTTGGAGCAGTCCTGCATGAATGCCATAGTTAACCCGCCGGAAGTGATTCGTCACGACTGGCGCCGCGATGAAATCCTCGCTTTATTATCCTTACCTTTCAATGACTTGCTGTTCCAGGCGCAAACAGTTCACCGCCGTTATTTCAACCCTAACGAGGTTCAGGTCAGCACACTTTGCTCTATCAAAACCGGTGCCTGCCCAGAAGATTGTGCCTACTGCCCCCAGTCAGCCCGTTACGACACTGGCCTTGAACGCGAAAAATTGATGGCAATTGAAAAAGTGATTGAAGAGGCCAAAGCCGCCAAAGCCACGGGGGCCACCCGTTTTTGTATGGGTGCTGCCTGGCGCTCACCCAAGGCGAAAGATATGCCTTATGTAATTAGCATGGTGCAGGGCGTGAAAGCCTTGGGAATGGAAACCTGCATGACCTTGGGTATGTTGGATGAACAACAAGCAAAAGATTTAGCGGGCGCCGGTTTGGATTACTACAACCATAACCTCGATACATCGCCCGAATACTACGGTGAAATTATTACCACGCGCACTTATCAGGATCGTTTGGATACTTTGGCGAATGTGCGCAATGCCGGTATGAAAGTTTGTTGTGGTGGCATCGTTGGAATGGGCGAAGAAAAAACCGATCGCGCTGGTTTGTTGCAACAACTGGCTAATATGCCCGAGCATCCCGAATCAGTACCAATCAATATGCTGGTAAAAGTAGAAGGCACTCCATTGGAAAACGAAGCGGATCTTGATCCTTTCGATTTTATTCGCACTATCGCCGTTGCCAGAATTTTAATGCCGGCTTCGCATGTACGTCTCTCGGCCGGTCGCGAAAAAATGAATGATCAATCCCAAGCTCTTGCATTTTTCGCCGGTGCCAATTCAATTTTTTACGGCGAAAAATTATTGACGACTGCCAATCCTGAAACCAGCAAAGATATGCAATTGTTCAAACGATTGGGCATTAATCCTGAAGCTTATGAAGTGCATGAAACTGAAGCTGAGCAAGAAGAAATGATTGTGCATCAATTGCACGAAGTAAAAATGGATTCGTTGTTTTATAACGCCGCAAAATGATTTTATTTTCACCCTCTGATGTCCAAGCAAACCCCACCCTGACCCTCCCCTTCGAAAGGGGAAGGTTCTGTTCCTCCCCCTTTCGGAGGGGGAGGTTAGGAGGGGGTGTTTTTTTCTCATGAGTCCCTTCAATCATTTCCTGCAATCACGACTCAATGATCGCCGCGAAAAAAAACTCTATCGACAAAGATCCGTTTTAGAATCGCCACAATCGGTGCATCTGCAAGTCAACGGAAAAAAATGTATTTCATTTTGCAGTAATGATTATTTGGGATTGGCTAATCATCCGAAAGTAATCGAATCATTTCAGACGGCCGCAAAACGTTGGGGCGTTGGTAGCGGTGCCTCGCACTTGGTTTCTGGGCATTCATCAGAACATCATGCGTTGGAAGAAGAATTGGCGGCATTCACCGGTCGTGAAAGTGCGATTTTATTTTCCACTGGTTATATGGCGAATCTGGGTTGCATTACTGCGTTGATTCAAGAGGGTGATGCGGTTTTCGAAGACAAATTGAATCACGCCAGTTTGTTGGATGCGGGTTTGGCAAGCGGCGCAAAATTTCAAAGGTTTTTGCACAATGATATGGAAAATTTGCAGTTGCGATTAACTAAGTCAGAAGCCGAAAAAAAATTAATTGTGGTGGACGGTGTATTCAGTATGGACGGTGATTTTGCGCCACTCGATCAATTATCAAATTTGGCGGCAGAACATAATGCCTGGTTAATGGTTGATGATGCCCATGGAATGGGTTGTTTGGGCAAAAACGGCGGCGGTACGGCAGAACTATTTTCGCTATCTCAACATCAGTTGCCAGTTTTGATGGGAACTTTAGGGAAATCCTTTGGCACATTTGGTGCGTTTATCGCAGGCAGTCGATTGCTGACAGAAAATTTAATTCAATTTGCACGATCTTATATCTACACCACAGCATTACCACCTGCGATTGCAGCGACAACCCGAACCAGTTTGCGATTGATTCAAGAGGAATCCTGGCGACGTGAACACTTGCAATCATTGATAGAGACTCTTCGAAAAGGTGCAGAAGAGTTGGGTTTGCAATTAATGCCCTCTGTTTCACCTATTCAACCAATTTTGATTGGCGATGAAGAAAAAGCCTTGAGTATTTCGAAAAAACTTTTTGAGCGAGGATTTTGGGTGGTTGCGATACGCCCCCCAACAGTACCCGCAGGAACATCGCGATTAAGGATTACATTGTCTGCCGAGCATAGTCTTCAACAAGTTGAAGACTTGTTGTCTGCATTGCAGCAAGCGATTGCAGACTTTTAATAGAAAAAATATGCCGACAATTGCAGAAAAAATCTCATTGGTATTAATTCATGGCTGGGGATGCGACCAGGCCAGTTGGCAGCCGCTAATTCCTGAATTAGAAAAACTTTTTACCCTCATTGCAATTGATCTTCCAGGATTTGGTAGCGCACCAATGATTAGCGATTATTCATTGGAAAATATTCTCTCGGCGTTGATTGATCAGATTCCAAATAATTCCTGGGTAATGGGTTGGTCGTTGGGTGGAATGCTTGCAGTGCAATTAGCTCATTATTACCCACAAAAAATATCGGGCGTTATTACATTAGCCACTAATGCAAAGTTTGTTGCAGGCGCTGATTATTCTGATGCTATGCCTTTGCAGGTTAATCAAGACTTTAATCAGTCTTTTCTTGAAAGTCCTGCAGCCACATTAAAACTCTTTTCAGGTTTGTTGGCGCAGGGTGCTGGGGATGAGCGTGGCCTATTAAAACTATTTAGGAAAATATTGAATTCCGAAAGCGTTAACTCGAATTGGCATGATGCGCTTTTGTTGTTATCTCAAATTGACAATCGAAAACTAATCGCCGAAATAAAACAGCCTTGCTTGCATATTTTTGCTGAGGGTGATTCGCTGGTGCCAGTATCAGCTGCGACTTGTGTTAAGCAATTGAATCTGCTGCATCAAGTTGAAGTTATCGAGCGATCTTCACACGCTTTACATTGGTGTTATCCGGTATTGTTGTATGATCTTATTCAAGAATTTATTTTGTCTTATCGTCAGTCTGGAGCGATAGAGGTTCAGCAGCAATTTAAATCTCAAGTGGCTAAAAAATTCTCCAAAGCTGCGTCCACTTATGATCAAGCTGCCGAAGTTCAGCGTGTTTCCGGGAATCGCTTATTCAACGAATTTCTTGACCCGGTTCAATTGCGGGAATTCTCTGTGGTGATGGATTTGGGTTGTGGAACGGGTTTTTTTGCGACTGCGTTACAGGAGCGTTTTCAAGGCTCCTCGGTTGTTGGTGTTGATCTGTCTTTTGATATGTTGTTAGCTGCGCAACAAAAATCGACAGGGTTGTTGGTTGCAGGTGATGCAGAAAAATTACCTTTTGCGGATAATTCAATCGATTTAATTTTTTCCAATTTTGCTTTGCAGTGGTGTTTTAATTTGCCGCTACTTTTTGATGAATTGCAGCGAGTATTAAAGCCCGGCGGTGAATTGGTCTTTACTACCTTAGGCAATCAAAGTTTGCGTGAGTTACGAGCTGCATGGTATGCGGTGGATAATCAACAGCATGTCAATTCGTTTGTGGATAAAGTATGGGTTACCGATTTGCTGGAATCAAGATTTGAGCAAGTGAAAGTGGATGTTCAATTGTTACAGGCTCGATTTGATAATGTTCATGATGTACTGCATAGCTTGAAATCTGTAGGAGCTACTTACCATGCGGCCTCTACAAAAGGATTGATGGGCCGAAAAAAACTTTTTCAATTAATGCAAGCTTATGAACAATTTCGAGAGCAAGGAAAATTGCCTCTAACTTATGATGTTGTTTTTGTGCGCGCATTAAAGTCCGCTATATAAAGGTTTTGTTAAATATGAGTAAAAAAACATTTTTTGTTACGGGCACAGATACTGATGTAGGTAAAACGCAAATCGCAGTAGGCTTGTTGTATCTTGCCAATAGTCATGGCTTATCAACACTTGGATTGAAACCTGTTGCGGCAGGCTGTGAAAAAACAGAACAGGGTTTGCGAAATCAGGATGCGCTTTTATTACAAGCTGTATCTTCAGTTAAATTGCCTTATGAACAAATTAATCCGGTCGCGTTTCTCGAACCTGTCTCGCCGCACATAGCAGCACAACAAGAAAAGCGCGTTTTATCTGCGGATCGTTTGGCAGGTTTTTGTCGAGGCAGCTTTCATATGGCAAGTTTTACCTTGGTGGAAGGCGCTGGTGGTTGGCGAGTACCAATTAATCCTTCGGAAACTATGGCTGATTTGGTGCAGGTACTACAAACGCCGGTTATTTTGGTGGTGGGAATGCGCTTGGGTTGCTTGAGTCATGCATTGTTAACTGTTGAAGCTATTCGTCAGGATGGCCTATCAATAGTGGCTTGGGTTGCTAACTGCCTTGATGCTAATATGCGCGCCACGGATGAAAACATCCAAACTTTGCAGCAACGAATTCCAGCACCTTGTTTGGGTGTGGTGCCATTTATAGATCAGCCAACACCAGAAAAAATTGCTAAATATTTATGCTTGCCAACTTTATAGCTCAGTCACTAATTCAATTTTTTATGAAATTATTTATTTGTATTGTCAGTATTTTTTTAACTGCTTGTTCCAGTTTGCCGGATGTGAAAAAAATCCCTAAAAAAAATCTGACACACGAAATCCATTTTGTTTACGAAAAATGGCATACCAGTATTTTGGTGCCCGCAGCTTCGGTTGAACAACATAGTCGTTATTTTAAGGATATTGCCAAACAAAAAAAATATATTCGTTTTGGTTGGGGTGATGGTGATTTTTTTACCGGAAAAAATAAAAGTTTTTTTTCCGGCGCTAAAGCATTGGTGGCATCCAGT
>CAZICR010000133.1:0-7707 GCA_964537795.1 uncultured Cellvibrionaceae bacterium
TTTATGGCAACTTCAGTGAAACCACTTCTAACATAAGCTTGGGTTTAATTTCTGCCGTTATTGATAATATTCCGGTGATGTATGCCGTTTTAACTATGGCTCCGGATTTCTCATCGGGACAGTGGTTATTAATTACCTTAACTACCGGCGTAGGCGGCAGCATGTTATCGATTGGCTCTGCTGCAGGCGTGGCTTTAATGGGACAAGCGCGCGGCTATTACTCTTTCCTCGGGCACTTGAAGTGGACGCCAGTGGTTGCCTTGGGATATTTTGCAAGTGTTTATTCGCATTTGTGGTTGAATGCAAATTTGTTTTAGTCGATTAATTAAAAAGTTTTAATCGCAAAAAAAATCAGGCATTACTGCCTGATTTTTTGCAACCAACATTTTGCAATTACATTTGCACGCAAAGTGTATACACACTGGTTTCATTGTAGGGGTCGGTAAATGCTGCAGCAGCTGGTGCAGTATTAGCACCTGCGACACCCAAGGTTCCACGCATACGTCCCGTATTACCCAAGCCATCATCCAATTGCACATCCAATGCAGCAGCTGATTTGCCAGGTACTTGACTTAAACAAACAACACGACCTTGTATAGGTGCTGTAGGGTTACCTACTGAACCACTGGTAAAACCAATCAGGCCACCAAATGCATTTGGAGGTAAAGCAGCAGCACCGGTTAAATTAACCTGCCCATTAATAAAGCCCGCTGCTCTTAAGTGTTGCCAAAAACCACTAGGCTCTCCGTTTGGGGCAGTAAAAGTTTGCGCAGCTGTACTCGCAATCACGCCATTAGGTGTTGCCGAAGCTGCAGTTACAGATGCCCAACTACCACCTCTGGCAGTTAGAGCAGCCAAGGGGCCATCATCTCCCGGCAAACGTTGATATCTGTCCTGATAGGAATAAAACGCAGCCGTAATGCCGTTAACTTCATTGGCCGCACGTTTAACTTTGGAATTTTCAATCAGCTCTGTGCCTTTTAGAACGCCACCCAATAGCAATCCTATAATGACCAACACTATGGCAATTTCTACCAAGGTGAAACCGGCCTGATTCTTTTTCATCGACATTTTCATAAACAGCCCTACTCTGAATTACCGAATTAAACATTCACTCCTAACACATCTTTTTTCCTGTTTGACTTGAGTGTAGCAACGATCTGAAAAAATGCAGGGAAAATTAGCGGGTTTTACTTAATGCGTAGACAAGTTCCGGTTGGGATAACCAGATGACTGTGTCATCGAATGTCGAGGTTGGTATATCAGACCAAAAAATGGTTGTAGCGGCGGCGTTTACCGATGGAGATAGTGGGTCACCTGTAGAAAAAAATACTGCTACAAGATTAGAGGCTAAAATATTGGGTGCCGGGCAAGCAACAACTGAAGGATTAGAACAAACACGAAATGTCGTAGCTATTGAAGCAAAATTTATTGGCGTAGTTGACCATGTACCTGATGTAGTCAATCGATATTGTACTGGCTGAAGCCAAGTATCAACTAAAAGACCATTCACTACAGCACCTTGAATCCCCAAATCTGCATAAGGCACAAATCTATTATTTACACCTGGAGTACAAGGTCCACTTGTTGTTGGAACCGAGCGCCCCAAACTAGTCAGAGATGCAGGACAAGGCAATCGATTATTGATTTGCGCAAAACCAATCACCGCATTTCGAATTTCTTCCAGTTGTTTTTTTGTATCATTACGCTTTTGCACTTCTCGTTGCGACGACAAACCTGTTACAACTCCGCCCAAAATAAATCCTAGAATCACTAACACTATCGCCATTTCAATCAAACTGAAACCGGATTGTTTTTTTGAACATTTTAAATTAATGTCACTGTATCCCCTTCGGGAATGACAAGGCAGTTGATGAAAACAAATATTTTTATTCAAAGAATAAAAGCAAATCATTGTCGTTTGCTCCTGGTGTTAATAAATCAAACAATCTGTCATTCGCTACAGCATCTTCATTCTCAAAAAAATTGTTTAAATTTAAAAAATTATCTCTGACTTGACCAGTTCGTGTGGCTCCTGGAGCGACCACAACAACTTGTGCAGTTTGAGTAGAGCCTGCAAAAGACAAACAACTACTGGTTGGTGGATTGGCTAAAGGTTGATTGCAAATAGAATAATACAATTGTCCTGGCCAATGTGTTGACAACCAACCTGCTGGTAAAATGCCTGCAGCACAACCTGTTCCCCAAGATGCGGGAGCTAAAGGAAAAGCACCTTCATAACGGTCATTGACGCTAATGCCGTTTCCAAGACTAAAATCCGCTGCCCATGGATACATTCCACAATTCGTACGATAACGAACTATCAAACTTTCTACTTCATTCAAAACCATTTTTTCAATCGGAGACCAAAAATCTACTGTAGTCACACCTAACAACAAATCATTGTGCGTATCATCTTTTAAACTGCTGTAACTATTGAGAGTTGCATCTGCATTATCGCCTTCTAAAAATTGAGTAACATCTAACAAAGTTAAATTCGGAGATTGCCCCTGCAATGGCCAATTAGACGCTATCAGAATAAATGCGAGTGGCGAACCCGAATCAATTCTTAAATTTGCCAAACGCGAACTATTGTGTGGCGTAACGATACTGCCTGCATAATTCATATCAACCACATACCAGAGAGGTTGGCCTGCACCATCAGCCTGCCTTGCGATACCCAAGGTTTTATATGGCAATAGCCCTCGATAATTAACACAAGGTTGCGAAATAGCTAAAGGATCAGGATCGGGTTCTGGATTCGATCTACCATCATTATCAATATCAGGGCAAGGTAACGTACCTGGAACTGAATGACTCAACGCATAACCCAACAAAATATTTTTTGAATAGGATAAAGCCAGCGTAGTATTTTTTGCTCGATTAATACTTTGCGCATTCAATGACAACTGACTAACAGTAACTGCCGTTACCGCGATTAAAATCATCGCTAAAAAAATTAACAAGGCCGCTCCGCTTTGGCGGCGCATAAAAACGAAATGAAAATTATGGCGATTTTTTTTGAGCAAGATTGCCTCCCCGTGAAGCCACAGAAGAAGATGCAATAGATGAGACAGATGCGATACTGGAACTCACGACTGATTTAGGTTGAGGTTCCATCAAGGCTTGTGATGAAACAGATGAATGAGTAACAAAATAATAAGCTTCTTTCGCTTTACCATTTTCCAAAACTTGTCCCGGTTTTAATGAAATTGATTTGCCTTCTAACGGAATACGCAGATCAGCCGATGTATTTTTGGTGGTATTTAATTTCTTTAATGATGAATACAAAGGCTCTCCGGACACCCAAACCTGTGCTTTTCCATCAGCACGCAAAACAATACCGGATACTTTTAATTCATGACGTTTGGCAACAGGTCTATTTTCATCAATGGCATCTGAAACCGGTTTTTTATATAAAAGTCCCTGTTTACGCAAATTGTCGAGCTTTTGTCTTTCAGACTGAGAGGTAAATAGGCGATCGAAATTTTCTGTATCGCCATTACCATACACAGGTAAAGCAATAAGAAGAATGAATCCACCATAAACAATAGGTCTCATAGTTCAAGGCCTTGCGGCCAATTGGCCGAAATGTCAGTCATTGAGAACCATAAAATTTTACACTCACCACTAAAACTACTGGCTTGCGAGTCTTCTGCCTGGCTTATATTGCGTGAAATTTTACATTCGTCTACATTGAACTGACCTCTTGCTTGTTGATGCAAATTTTTCAGATAAAAATAAAAATCGCCTTCATGCAACAAATTAAAGTTAACTTGCATAGGTGTTTTTTTAATTTCAATAACATCTGATGTAAAAAAAGTATCTTCTGGCTTCGATAGGCCTGTTGGAGACAATGTAAAATACAATCCCGGAATTTTTATATCGTAATATTTCTCAACTAACACCTCTGCCCACTCAAGCCTTGGCGGTTCACCTACCAGCCCCCTTGCTTTAAGTTGTTTATACTCCTGATAATAATTTTTTAACTGCAATACCGATTGCTCAGCAGTATCGTTGATTGATTTTTGTTGTGACAGCGCTATCTCGACTTGTGATAATTTATTTTTTTCTTTAATAAAAAACCAAATAGAGACTGAAAATACAGTTAATGATATAAAAATACCGATAAAGCTAATGGTATATTGTCGCCAATTGATTGATTTCAATAAATCATTCATAAACGACCCCTGCATTTAACTGATCATTAGATGAATTAATGTCAAAACCTATCAATATTTCAAATTCATTTTCTATCTTTTCTTGATCTTTACTCTTCAGTACCTTTTCAGCGTTTTTCTCATCAGAAAAGCTTCTTCCGGGCCTGACATCTACCGGGACTTTTAGAACTACCAGTTTGGTTACACCGGAAATTTCATTTAACTGAACTATAAAGTCATTCATAAGTCGATGAACTTCACGATAATCGCGGCCCTTTCTATCAAGATAACCGGATAGGCTAACCATTACCTGCATGTAATCTGATGGGGCCACCTCTACAAAGGGTTCTGCATAGGCATCCGATAGTTTTTCTTCGGCGACACTGGCTTCCTGGCTAGCGAGATACTGCACCAGGTCCTGAGCTGGGTATTTTTTCCAATAAAAGGATTCCAAATGGATATCTGAAAAATATTGCTGACTGAAAACCGGACTAAAATACGCAAAATAATTCTCTGGGCTATTAGCAGTTTCAACAGAGAGTTTTTTTGCTAATTCAACACTGGTTTGAATATTAATTGAATCTGCAAGGGGTTGTTCAAGCGGAACAAAGTCTTGCTGAAAACGTCTGACTAATAATTCACGATTGGCTTCCATTGATAAGCTTTTTTGTCTTAGCTCTTTTGCATTTAAAAACAACAGTCCAGAACTAATGAGCATCAGAATAGAACCGATTACAGCACCCAAGCTAATTGATTTTGAAATCAAATACCGATAGAAAAATAACTTTTCCTTTTTAGTTGCATAATGATCGATTAACAAAGGTTTTTTTGCACAAAGAAAAGAATAGAGAACATCCGCGTTGTATTGATCTTTGTGTTTTATTTTAAAATGCTTAAACAATGACTCGAGATCAACATAATGATATTTAATTTTTTCCGTATCCAGACTTTTACTCGCCAGAGAAGGCATAAAACTACCGGGAACAATACAGTAAACATTTAAAACATCATTAAATGCCATAATGCGTTGATTGGTCAGGAAGATATGAATTTGTTGTACGCCAAAGGTTAAACTTTCCGGTGTACCTAATACAGATTCCAATTCACGATTATCGCGATCAAGCTTGGCTTGTCGCGACAACATTAATTCACCATCCTTAAAATAGGTTTCTCGCTGCGCCGTTAATATTAATCTTGATAACAACAACACATTTTTATTGTCATGGGTAATCAAGGGTAAAAGTTGCTTACTGACCAAAGGAACAGACCAGATACCTGCAAGAGGGCTTTGACATTCATGGAGCATATCCAACCAGGGTTTTAACAAACTTTGATTGGTCAGCGCAGAAAGTAAAATTCTATCGTCTTTTCGGCCTTGCTTTTCACGACCCAATTTTTCTATATGAATAAAGGGTTCGCCACGATAATGGCGATCAATTAAACGATTAATCAGTACCTGGTGATCCTTGCCAGTGACATGTGGAATTTGTTCTCGACGAAAATCTTCTTCAACCAAATCCACCAATAATTGAGCAGGAATAGTTGACGCATTTTTTAAATAGAAAGCAAAATCCTTAAACCCTTCTTCAGTGGGTTCGAACGAACAGCTACCAAGAAGTTCATGATGATGCCATTCGAACACCTTCATACGATAACCGGAAAAATAAAATACGCGCCTGTTCATTAGCCCACCTTGGTGACAGCGTCCCAAACGGGACCCAGAACAGAAAGCATAATCCAACCCAACATAACTCCCATTACAACCGTTAAAATCGGGCTGATTGCCGGTTCAATTTTATCTATGGCCTCTTTCACTTCACGATTGTAGTAATAACTGACATTCATCAGCGCCTCATCAAGCTTACCGGTGTTTTCACCTACTCTTATCATACGCACCACCAATGGTGGGAATAGCGGAATTCGGGAAAAACTTTCACTGATACTCTTTCCTTCAGCAATGGTCTTACTGGCATTTTCTATTGCACTTGCAATCACAACATTGCCAACAAGTCCTTTGGAAATTTCCAAAGCGCGTAACACTGTAATACCGGAAGAATAAAGCAAGGCCATATAACTGGCGAAACGTGCCAATTTAATTTTTAAACTAATATTTCCCAAAATAGGTAATTTTAATTTTACTTGATCGAGGTTAAACCTGAATTTTGGATTTTTTTTTGCAGAATTTTTTATGAAAAAAACTATAGCAAAAGGCAATAAAATGATAAGCCACCAATAATTGATGCAAAAATCTGACACAGCGATTAACAACAAGGTGTGCCCTGGAATTTCACCACCCATTTCTTTAATGAAGGGGATTAATTTTGGTACCAGATAGATCATCAAAAATGCAGTTACCGCTAAAACAACTGTGAGCACTATAGATGGATAAATAATGATTTTAACGGCGGCTGCAATTAACTCATCCAACCAACGTAATGTTTCACCCATATCCTTAAGAATTTTTGGTAACTCACCGGTTTCTTCACCGACAGCAATTAATGCAACAAATACTTTATCAAAATCATTGGGAAATTCTGCCAGTGCAGCTGAAAAAGTTTTACCTCCTTCTATCTGTTCCACCAAACCCGCCAAAACAGCGTTGTAATGTCCAGGTTCCGTGCTATCACGTAGATCACGCAAGCTATCCAATAGTGGTACACCGGAACGAGTCAGTTGTTCAAGTTGAAATAGAAGATTCAATATTTCCCGACGAGTTAAGCGATTTTTAGTCCAGAAATAATAAGACGCCTTAGCTTCAACACAGGTAATTAAATCCTGTCCCTGAACGCTCAACCTGTGCTCCAACTCCAATTCATTGGCTGCTTGTATACGACCTTTAAAAGATTTTCCGTCTTTATCGATTGCTGAAAATTTATATTGTGGCATGAGTTATTTCAACCGACTGGTTAAATCGACAACGCGACTTAATTCTTCTATGGTGGTTTCACCGTCAAGTATTCGGCGAATACCATCATCCACCATTGGCATAAAACCATTGGCTATGGCTTTTTTATATAATTCACGGGATGTCGCACGGTTAGCAATTAACTCATCAAGCTCTTCATCCATTTTTAAAATTTCAATAACAGAAACACGCCCTTTATAGCCACTATTTCCGCATATAGTACAACCCACCGGTTCATACAAATGGATATCTTCATCGATACCTAAAATAATTTTTTCGTAATCTTCTACAGGACGCGATTTTTTGCAGTGTTTGCATAAAGTTCTCACCAATCGCTGCCCAATAATGCCGATAATATTTCCAGCCATAATTTCCGGTTTAATACCTATATCGGTTAACCGGGGAATTGCACCCAATGCAGAGTTGGTGTGTAAAGTTGTAAAAACCTGATGCCCTGTCATAGCGGCGCGCAACGCCATTTCAGCTGTTTCTTCATCGCGTACTTCGCCCACTAAAATAATATCCGGATCTTGTCGCATCAAAGAACGAATACCACTGGCGAAATCCATTTTGGCAACTTCATTCACAGAGGTTTGACGAATCATATCCATGGGATATTCAACAGGGTCTTCCAAAGTCATG
>CAZICR010000134.1:0-3312 GCA_964537795.1 uncultured Cellvibrionaceae bacterium
GCGCCTGCATCGCCGCCATGCGCGCCTCCACCACCTGGCGCTTGAAAGTAAACATAGCCATCGCCAGTGTGGGAAATTAAACGGATAGATTTCTTGTAAGGAAATTTTTTAGTGACGTGAACCCACAAAAAAGCCAATGTATCCCAGTGGTGGACTCTCCGAAAAAATGCGTTCATTATGTCGCCCTCGTTGATATCACGAGATAGTAATAACAATTAGTTGTGACATTTTTGTGACTGGAATTAACTGAATATTAATTGAATCTGGAGATTGGAATGAGTAAGCCTGGCAAGACGGGTATTGTCCGTGTGATAGATGCGTTTGGTTATTCAATGAAAGGTTTGGCGGCTTGTTGGCGATTTGAAGCGGCATTTCGTCAGGAAGTGGTATTGGGTTTGATATTGACTCCAATCGCTTTTTGGTTAGCACAGAGTCACATCGAATTAATTTTGTTGTTGATGACCATTTTTCTGGTCTGGATGGCAGAGTTGGCCAATTCTTCTGTAGAGGCAGTCGTGGATCGTACAGGTTCAGAGAAACATGAGCTGTCAGGGCGGGCTAAAGACATAGGTTCAGCCTTGGTATTTGTCAGCTTGGTATTACTGGGGCTGGTGTGGATAGTCATTATGATTAATCGTTTTTACCCTGGTTTTTTCTCCTGATCTATTGAAACTCAAAAGCCAATACTATAAATTGCCCATCTATTTATCATATTTATAAGTTAATATATGAGTCAGGAATTTTCAGTAAACGAACATACCCATAGACGCTACAACCCCCTTACCGGGGAATGGTTGTTAGTTTCGCCTCATAGAACCAAACGCCCGTGGCAAGGGCAAGAGGAAAAGAGTGATTGGCCCAATAACCAGGCTCATGACCCCCAATGTTATTTGTGTCCGGGTAACCCGCGTGCCAATCGGGAGGTGAATCCTGATTATCAGCAGACCTATGTGTTTACCAATGACTTTGCTGCCTTAACGGAGGAAACACCACTTGCACCCACATCCAGCGATGATTTGTTTCAAATCCAATCTGAAAAAGGAACCAGCAGGGTTATTTGTTTTTCTCCTGACCATAGCAAGACGTTGCCCTTGTTAAATGATCAGGAAATCCTTGCGGTTATTAATACCTGGATGAGTGAGGCTGCGGACCTTGGAAGAAAATATCCGGTGGTACAGATTTTTGAAAATAAAGGTGCTGTGATGGGCTGTTCAAACCCTCATCCTCACGGGCAAATCTGGGCGCAGGACCATTTACCCACGCTGATTCAGAAAGAAGACCAAACACAGAAGCAGTATTTTTCCGAACATAAGCAATCCATGTTGCTTGAGTATGCGTTGAAAGAATCAAAACTGGGGGAGCGGGTTGTTACAGAAAACGATTACTGGTTGGTGGTAGTACCTTTTTGGGCGGCTTGGCCTTATGAAACTTTATTGTTGCCGAAATTTTCCTGCTCGCGCATTACGGAATTAAATTCATCGGCACAATTGGATTTGGCAAAAATTTTGCGCGACATCACCACGCGTTACGATAATTTATTTTCCTGTTCATTTCCCTATTCCATGGGATGGCATGGCGCCCCTTTTGTCAGTACAGATTGTTCGCATTGGCAATTACACGCACATTTTTTTCCACCTTTGTTGCGCAGTGCAACAGTCAGAAAGTTTATGGTGGGATATGAAATGCTTGCAGAAGCACAGCGCGATATTTCACCTGAACAGGCAGCACAAAGTCTGCGTCAGCAATCAACCGTTCACTTCCGTTTAAAATAAGTTTAGTAGGTATACCTGTGAAGCATTTGACAGAAAATGGTGTTAAACAATTATTCGCAACACGTTTTTCCCGTGAAGCTGATCTGGTAGTGAAAGCGCCCGGTCGCGTGAATTTGATTGGTGAGCATACTGATTACAATGGTGGTTTCGTTTTACCCGCTGCAATTAATTACCATACTTATATTGCGGCAGCAGCAAATGATAAAAGAATATTGCGCATCGTTGCTGAAGATTTTAATCAGCAACAGATATTAGTTGATCTTGATAAAAATTTTGAATACGACCATCAACAGTCATGGCCCAACTATATTTACGGTGTTATCCAGCAATTACAAAAAGCAGGCTACCCATTAACGGGGAGCGATTTATTGATTACCGGTAATGTTCCAGCTGGTGCTGGTTTGAGTAGTTCGGCATCACTTGAAATGGTGTTGATTCGTGCCTTGTTGGAATTGACGGGCAATAGTATTGATCCGACACAAGCGGCGCTATTAGGACAAGCAGCAGAAAATCAATTTGTTGGATGTAATTGCGGCATTATGGATCAATTAATTTCTGCGCTAGGTCAGGAATCCTCTGCGTTGCTGATAGATTGCGAATCTTTGGCAACTCGCGCAATTTCTATTCCTGTGTCATGGGAATTGTTGATTGTGCACAGTGGTGTTAAACGCGGATTGGTTGATAGCGAATACAACCAACGTCGGCAACAGTGTGAAACGGCGGCAGCTTTCTTCAATCAAACTAGCTTACGCCATGTAGATTTATCGCAATTGTTGGCTGCTGAAAAAAATCTGGATCCACTCAGTTTTCGCAGGGCTCGCCATGTCTTGACAGAAAATCAACGTACACTCACTGCAGCTGATGCCCTGGTAAAAGGGGATATGAACACCCTTGCAAGAGTGATGGCAGAATCACATCTATCCATGCGCAACGATTTTGCAATTACTACAGCGGCCATCGATCAGTTGGTTTCTATTATCCAAAAAGCAGGAAAAGGTGAAGCAGGGGTGCGTATGACTGGCGGTGGGTTTGGTGGTTGTGTTGTGGCTATTGCCGATAAGGCACTGATTCCTACACTAATCGCAGCGGTTGAGGCGGAGTATCAGCAGTCGACGGGTTGTCACCCCACCATTATTTCCGCCAAAGCCAGTGCAGGGGCATTTCCTGCCTAATGTTTGGTTAGATTTCCGGCTTCACCCAAATAGGCGAAGTAATCTTGCTCAATACTACGACTGGGCGCTCTTCTGTCAGAGGATTTACGACGCTTACGGTGGTACAGGTCTATAGGCAGGCCTTCACAGGGATCAAAATCCAATCTGCGTTCATTTCCTTTGCGTCGATTAATAAAAAATTTATGTTCACTCATGATAATCAATGCGTCTGGTTGCTACGGGCCATCTTTTAGAGGTTCTGCAAGTGTAGCCTTGGGCGACAATATTTCTAGTCTTTTTCTTAAAATTTAAGATCTGATTCAGCATTCAAACATTATTTGATTAGGAGCAAGACCTGCTTATTTTGGGGATGTACAATAGCGCGCCTT
>CAZICR010000134.1:3322-7697 GCA_964537795.1 uncultured Cellvibrionaceae bacterium
AATGCAGGAATCAAGATGAAACCTATTCAAGCACTGATCGAGCGTAAGCTTGCAGAAGTCTTTTTGCCGGAGTATTTATTGGTTGAAAATGAAAGTCATGGGCATGCCGTTCCAAAAGGCTCTGAGTCTCATTTCAAACTGGTTATTGTCTCCTCGTTGTTCAATGGCAAGCGACAAGTACAACGACAGCAGGCAGTCTACGCTGCATTGACTGAGGCTTTGGCTGCCGGGGTTCATGCCCTGGCTATGCATACCTATTCACCAGACGAATGGAAATCAGCTAATGTTCCTGATTCTCCTGCTTGTATGGGAAAGAAAGCTGCTCACAATTGACTGGTTGATCAAAAATCAGGCGTCTATAATGCGCCACAAATTCCTGTCTATTCTTTTCTGTTGGTATTTTTTTGTTATGAATCAGATTGTTGTTGCTGCCCTCTATAAGTTTGTTCGATTGCCTGATTTTCAGGACATAGTGCCCCGATTAAAAGAATTTTGCGATCAGCAAGGGCTTAAAGGAACCTTGTTGCTTGCGTCCGAGGGAATTAATGGAACGGTATCTGGTACTCGTGAATCCATAGATGCACTGGTTGCATATTTGCAGACAGATGAGCGATTTGTGGGTATGAGTTACAAAGAATCTTTTTACGATGAGCAACCGTTTTACCGAATGAAAGTAAAACTTAAAAAAGAAATCGTCACTATGGGCGTTGAAGGCATTGATCCACAAAAAATTGTGGGAACCTATGTCAAACCCCGGGATTGGAATGCCTTGATTAGTGAGCCGGAAGTTGTATTGATTGATACACGCAATCATTATGAATATGAGATTGGTACTTTCAAGAATGCCATTGATCCAAAAACAGAAAGTTTTCGGGATTTTCCAAAGTGGGTCGCTGAAAATCTTGATCCGCAAAGACATAAAAAAGTCGCTATGTTTTGCACCGGCGGTATTCGTTGTGAGAAATCAACAGCTTATTTAAAGGAGCAGGGGTTTGAGCAGGTTTTTCACCTTGAAGGTGGCATTTTGAAATACCTGGAGGATGTACCAGCCGAGCAAAGTTTGTGGCAAGGTGATTGTTTTGTTTTTGATAATCGTGTTGCAGTGAATCACAGTTTGGAAAAAGGAATTTATGATCAATGTCACGCCTGTCGTTTTCCTATTACCGAAGACGATAAACAATCTGAACATTATATGCCGGGAGTCAGTTGTCCCCGCTGTTACAATAAATTGAGCGAAGAACAACGTCGACGTTTCGCAGAGCGGCAACATCAAATTAATTTGGCAAAAACACGTAATGAAAAACACATCGGTATGTTGCCCCCGGAACGACAACAAAAGCGGCAACAAAAATTAAAGAAACGGGAAGAACAAAAGCAGTATTCCTCGATACAAAATTAGTTCGTTTCACAAACAACAAAGGACGCAAAAGCGTCCTTTGTTTTATAGCTCACATTCAAATCAGAGCAACCCTTTTCTCTGCAGCATTAATTTGTATTCTTCAAGCTGGGTAAAAAGCAAATCAAATTTAGCTGCCGCCGGTGCTACAACAAGTTCCAGATTCTCCGCAGGGTTTTGCGGACGCATCATAACTTTTTTCAACTCATCTGCTACTGCAATCATGGTAGAAGTAATTTTATCCGTGGTCTCTTTATCATAAAAAGCCCGCCCTTGACCGGTAAGCTCCAGATATCGGTCACACTCACTTAACCATTCTTTACGCTGCAAAACAAAATTGCGTATGTTTTTTGCGCCACCCCTATGCGCAGTAGCCAACTGCTTGTCTCTGTAAGCTTGCAAGCTTTTAATTTCTTGCAGGGCGAATCCTTTAGTGGTGGTTGAGCAGTATTTGTTATTTAGATAACTGGCAAATTTGATGTTGTTGCTCGTTTCAGCCTTTGCGCGCTTGCAGGCCTCGTCACAGGCCAAGGCCATAGGACAAAAGAGCAATATTAACAACGCTACCCATAATTCTTTCATATCGACTCGCCTTATATAGTGTTATGAGAGGAGAGAACCATACCTGGCGTGAAATGCCGACTTCTACGCCTTAGGTATGTGATATAAATCACTTTATGTGATCAGTCAAGTTCCTGTTCATACCCCTATCACGGTTGGTAACTTGGTTACCGCTACACTGATAATATAGACGAAGGTTAATAAAGCTGCCGAAAAAAACAGAATTTGCCTGGATTTTGTTGTTTGTTTGAAGGTGAGTAGCCCGAGGACAACGAAGACGACCAAGGCAGTTAACTTGGCAATTATCCATGGGCTGGACAGGGGAATGCTGGCGGCATAAGCAACGGCAAAGCCACTCAGGATCATCAGTAGATTAATGGGGTGGGGCATTATCTTGAATAATTTTTTTTGTAATTGCGGGGAATTGGTGATCAGCCAGAAGCTGCGTAACAAAAATAGTGTGAAAGCAATAGCGATTAATGTCAGGTGAAGATGTTTCAGTGCCAGATACATAGGATTCTCGTTAGTAAGGTTTTTAGACAGATTCTTTTTAAGATAGCGCTTTGGTCACCAGCTGCAGCATGGATTCTGGCAAGGGCAGTTTAAGCGCAGCATCATGACCTTTTTCAGACATTTTGTTCCAGGTTTTTTGAATGATATCGA
This sequence comes from uncultured Cellvibrionaceae bacterium, assembly GCA_964537795.1. Lineage (GTDB taxonomy): Bacteria > Pseudomonadota > Gammaproteobacteria > Pseudomonadales > Cellvibrionaceae > Cellvibrio. The sequence continues at coordinate 5,943 of CAZICR010000134.1, forward strand.
CAAGCTTTGGCTCATCGTGTTTTTCCGCAAAATCTTCCAGATAAAACTCCAAAAAGACCAGACAGATAACATCTTCCAGTGCCTGAACTTCGTCGTCACGTTTTAATCCACGTTTCAGTAATAGATCTTTTACACGTTCAATGGATTCATTTCCATAACCATTTTCGGCCATTATTTTTCCGGCAGTTTCGCCATGAAATACGGCAAGATCAAGCCGCCATTTTTTGTAACCTGATCTATCCATGGGGTAATCGTTACGTGGAATTTTCCAACGACAAATATGTTGCGCTCTTGCAGCCAGTTGCAAATCTTCGGAAGGATTGTCGCAAAAAACGTGCAGTCTTGCTGTCATTCGTTGCGCATAAATCCATTCCTTTGCCACCATTTCACCTGCCACCAATTCTTTATTGGGGTCTTGCTGGTTTGCTAAATCAAAAGCACAGAGAGTTTTATCAAGGCGACTCATGAATGACAAATATCTCCGCCATTGGCAATTTTATGAAGACCCTCCATATCGTTAATGTGAATTTCTTTTTTGTTCACTTCAATGACCTGTTGCTGTTGCAATCGGGTAAATATACGGCTTACGGTTTCAATGGTGAGCCCCAAATAATTGCCTATATCCGTGCGCGACATAGGTAAGAAAAAAACAGATGCTGATAAATTGCGTCTACTGTTGCGATTCGAAATACTTAATAACAAAGCGGCAACGCGCTCTTCAGCACTGCTTTTACTCAACAGGGTAATCACTTGGTGATCCTGGGTAATTTCACGGCTCATGAGTTGAAATAAATTTCGTTGTAATGAAGGAATTTTCAAGCTCAGTTCTTCCATTCTGTTAAATGGAATTTCACAGATAGATGCAGTTTCCAGTGCTATGACCGAATTGGTGTAGTATCCATTGGCAAGGCCATCCATACCCACCACTTCACCCGGTAAATAAAATCCGGTTACTTGTTCTTCCCCTTTATCGCTGATAGTCAAGGCTTTTACAGCTCCGGAGCGAATAGCGTATACAGAATCAAATTTGTCATTGGACCTATAAAGGTAATCGCCTTTTTGCAAGGGCTTACCTCGTTGGATGATTTGATTTAGTTTTTCCACATCGTCTATATGCAAGCTGATTGGCAAGCAAATACTGTTTAGTCGACAATTTCCACAACTGACTTTACGGTCATGTGGGCAAATAATATCACTCAGGTTAACAGGTTGATTCGCATTCATAGCAAATTCCAATGCGTAGATAGGCTTTGTGGATTGTTGCAGCTTTGTGCTTTGGGGTAAATACTAGGCCAGAAACAAAGAAAGCCGTTGATGTGGAATCAACGGCTTGGAATACAAGTTTTAAAAATTATTTATCTTTGGCGCAACCCTTTTCACCTTCCGCCAATTTTTCGAGTCGAACATTAGTAATACTCAGGGTAAATTTGTCGCTGGTTGAAATGGTGAAGGGTCCATTGATTTTACTTAGATCGAAATTATCACTTTTCAGGCAATTGAGGGGGATGGGTAAAGAAAACCACTCTCCCGGTTTCATGGCTTTAATCATTTTGTTAATTTTCAAATCAGCCCGGCAAGGGTAGCCGCAGTCCATTCCGATTTTGACATCAGCTTTGGGTTTTTCATCAATACGCATGTCGATAGTAAGGGAAACTGCATCCTTATATTTGGCAAGATCAATATTGCTGCCATAGATGGAAAAATTACCTTGCATGGATTTTTTGTGCCAAGTCAATTGAATGGCGTCTGCAGTTT